>JBJONS010000749.1:0-6830 GCA_046051725.1 Pseudomonadota bacterium
CATCGTGCTCGGCGCGGTCGGCGGCGTCTTCTGCGCCGGCGGTGACCTCGGCGGGGGCATGGGCGAGGGCGGGTTCTTGGCCGCCCACGCGCAGCGCGGCCTGTTCGCGCGGGCCCTGCTGCGGCTGGCCCAGGGCCCGATCCCGGTGGTCGCGGCGGTCGCGGGCGACGCGCTCGGCGGCGGCTTCGGCCTCGCGATGGCGGCGCGCATGGTGGTGATGGCCGAGGGCGCGCGCCTCGGGACCCCCGAGCTGCGGCTCGGCCTCTTCCCGATGATGATCTGGCCGATCCTCGCGCGAAACCTACCCAGCAAGCTGCTGCATGAGCTGGTGCTCACCGACCGGCGGCTCACCGCCGCCGAGGCGCTGGCGGTCGGCGCGATCAACGCGGTCGCCCCGGCCGACGCGGTGCTCGACCGCGCGCTCGCGCTCGCCCGTGCGGTCGGGGGCCGGTCCCCCGCGGTGGTGCGGCTCGGGCTCGGCGCGGTGGCGACCGTCGAGCAGCAGCCCTTGCACACCGCGCTGCAGCACCTTCACAGCCAGCTCAGCCTCAACCTGATGACCGACGACGCCGCCGAGGGGGTCAGCGCCTTCCTCGAGCGACGCCCCCCGGTCTGGTCGGGTCGCTGACCGCTCCTCCCTCCGGACCGCGCGGGATCGCGCGGCCACGCTGGCCACCCGCTCCGAGGCACCCATGGGATTCTCCGCCGAAAGTGACCGCCCCGTCATCGTCTCCTGCGCGCTGACCGGCGTGCTGGCCAACCGCAAGCAGTGCCCGGCGATCCCCTACAGCCCGGCCGAGATCGCCGACGAGGCGCTGCGGGCCTGGGAGGCCGGCGCGACCGTGGCCCACATCCACGCCCGCGAAGACGACGGGTCGCCGACCTGGTCGCCCGAGGTCTTCCTGCGGATCAAAGAAGAGGTCCGCGCGCGCTGCCCGATCGTCATCAACTTCTCGACCGGCAGCCTCGACGACGACACCACCCTGCAGGAGCGCATGATCCGCGAGGCGCGCCCCGACGTCGCCGCGCTGAACATGGGGACCATGAACTACGCGAAGTACTCCGAGCGCCGCAAAGACTTCGTGTTCGACCTCATCTTCCCCAACCCCTTCTCGAAGATCCGCCGCCTGCTCGACGCGATGGTCGAGGCCGGGGTGCACCCCGAGCTCGAGTGCTTCGACAGCGGGCACACCAACTCCATCGCCCCGCTGCTCGACATGGGCCTGCTGCGGCCCCCTCTCGAGTTCAGCTTCATCATGGGCGTGCTCGGCGGCCTGCCCACCACGGTCGAGGCCCTGCAGCTGCAGGCCAGCCTCGTGCCGCCGGGCTCGGAGTGGCAGGTCATCGGCATCGGGCGCGTGCAGTGGCGCCTCATCGCCGCCGCGCTGGTGTTGGGCGGAAACATCCGGGTGGGCTTGGAGGACAACTTCTACCTGCCCGACGGCGCGATGGTCGGCTCGAACGGAGAGCTGGTCGCGCGGGCCGTGCGCATGTGCGGCGACGTCGGGCGACGGCCAGCGACCCTGGCCGAGACCCGCCAGCGGCTGGGTCTCGACCATGTCTGAGGGGGGCCGTACCTTGGGAGATCCGCCCCGCTCTGAGCTGCGGCGCCTGCTCGTCGCCGACCGCGGGGCCGCGGCCCTGCGCGCGCGGCGGTGGGGAGAGGCCGCCCGCGTCGAGATCGTCGCGCTGATGAGTGATCAGGACGGCGACGCGCTCTGGCCCGACGACGTCGACTTCACGGTCTACGTGCCCAGCGGCGAGGGCCGCTGGCCCGCCCCCGAGCGCGTGCTCGCGGCCGCCTATGACGCCGGCTGCGACGCCATTCACCCCGGGTACACGGCGCTGGGCCGCACCACGGCGATGGTCGAGCTGCTGTCGGCCTCGGCCCTGGCCTGGGCGGGCGCGGGCCACCACGCGCTCGGGGTCTGCAGCGACCGCTCGGTGACCCGGGCGATCGCCGAGGAGCTCGGCCTGCAGGTCGTCCCCGCCTCCCTGCCCATCCTCGACGAGGCCCAGGGCCACATGTGGACCGCCCGGGTCGGCCTGCCTGTTCGGCTGCGGCCGGCCAAAGAGGGTGGTGGTGCGCGCCGCATCGTGCGCGAGGCCGCCGAGATCGGCCCGGCCCTCCAGGCCGCACTCGCCGAGGGCCCGGTGATCATCGAGCGCCTCGTGCTGGGCGCGCGAGAGATCGAGGTCCCGGTGCTGTGGGACGGCAGCGCGGCCCCGCTGACGCTCGGGGATCGGGACCTGACGGTGCACGACACCGCGGGCAGGGTGGTGGTCGAGGCGCCCGCGCCCGGCCTCAGCGACAAGACCCGTGAGCAGATGGCGCACGCGGCGGGCGCCTTGGTGAAGGCCATCCAGCTGCGCGGGCTGTGCGCGGTGCGCTTCCTCGTCGCGCCCGACGGCCGCCCCTACCTGCTGCAGGTCATCCCCGGGCTGAGCCCCTGGCACGCGGTGACCGAGGCGCTGTTCGCGATCGACCTGTTCGACGCCCAGCTTCGCCTCGCGACCGGCGACGGGCTGCGCATCGAGCCCGCAGACCTCGTGCCCGCCGGCCACCACGTCTGGATGCGCCTGCGCGCCGAGGCGGAGGGCGAGCTGCTCGAGCTGCCCGACATGGAGCTTCGCCGCGACTTGGCCCTGGTGGTCGGTGATGTCGTCGGGCCGGGCGACGAGATCGGCGCGGTGGTGGTCGGCGCGCCGACCCGGCAGGCGGCGATCGTGCGGGCCCGCGCGAGCCTCGACGGCCCGCTGACCCCGGGGGTCCCCATCGACCGCCGGGCGCTCGACCAGGTCTTCGACAGCGTGGCCTTCTGGGGCGGGCCGCTGGATCGCGAGGCGGTGGCGCGCCTCATCGGCGACTGAGCGGGGCGGGTGCGGGCCCGTGTGCGCCCGGGGGGACGCGCCGGTGGGCGTTGACAGCGCCGGGCGCTCTCCTTAGGCCGCCGCCATGCGCCAAAACAACCAGGGCCCGAACCGCCGGCTCGACCGGGTGGCGGGCGACATCGCCGACATCCTCTCCACCCTGATCCGCGAGGGCCTGCGGGACCCGCGGATCACGCCGATCACCATCACCGTCGTCCGCATGAGCGTCGACCTGCGCATCGCGCACGTCAACTTCATGCCGCTCGGTGGGAAGGGTGACCACGAGGGCATCCTCAAGGGCCTGTACTCGGCGACCGGCTTCCTGCGCCGCGAGCTGGGCCAGCGCCTGCAGATGCGGCACGTGCCCGAGCTGCGCTTCCACCTCGACGACAGCATCAGCCGCGGCGTCGAGATGACCCAGTTCCTCGACGCCCTGCCCCAGACCCACCCGCGGGCCATCGAGGGGGAGGAGGGCGCCGCGGCGACCGACGAGGCCGCGCCCGCCGCGCCGACGGAGGGCTGAGTGCCCCTGGCCGGCCCGCGCTTCCTCGTGCTCGACAAGCCCCCGGGCCCGACCAGCCACGACTGCGTGGACATCGTCCGGGCGGTGGTCGGCGACCGGCGGGTGGGCCACACCGGCACGCTCGACCCCTTCGCGAGCGGGGTGCTGCTGCTCGGCCTCGGCCCGGCCACGCGCCTGATCTCGTTCTTGGAGGACGACCACAAGGTCTACCGCTGCGGGCTGCGGCTCGGGCGGGCGACCACCACCGGCGACACCGAGGGCGAGACCCGGGCCGAGGCGCCGGTGCCTGCGCTCGACGCCGCCGCGATCCAGGCGGCGCTCGGCGCCATGTGCGGCCAGCGCGACCAGACCACGCCGCTGTACTCGGCGGTCAAGGTCAACGGCCGCCGGCTCTACGAGCTGGCCCGCGCCGGGGTCGAGGTCGAGGCGCCGGTGCGCAGCGTGCGCATCGATCTGGCTGAGCTCATCGCGCTGGACGGTGATCTCATCGACCTGCGCCTGACCTGCGGCAAGGGCACCTACGCCCGCGCCTTCGGCGAAGAGCTGGCCGAGCGCCTCGGCACGGTCGGCCACCTCGAGGCGCTGCGCCGCGAGGCGACCGGCGGCGCGACGCTGGAGCACGCGGTCAGCCTGCCGCAGCTCGCCGCGCTGGTCGCGGCGGAGGCCCCGCCGGTCGGCCCCGACGGCGCGGTGGACTGGCGCGCGGTGCTGCGCTCTCCGCGGGGCGTGCTGCGCCTCCCTTGGCGTCCGCGGGCCGAGATCGACGCGCTGCTCGCGGACCTGCTCCGTCCGCCGGCCCTCGCCCTCGAGGGTCTGCCCGCGCTGCAGCTGTCGCCGGCCCAAGCCGACCGCCTGCTCCGCAGCGGCGTCCTGCCTGGCCCCGACGCCGCGCCCTTGCCTTCAGCTCCCCCGGTCCACGGCCGCTTCTTGGCCTGCCTCGGCGACGAGGTCCTCGCGCTCGGCGAGGAGCTCGACGGGAGGCGCCGCGCGCTCCGCGTGCTGCCGCCGGGCGCTGCGGCTTGATCTGCGGCTTGACCTGCGGCGCGCCGTGCACATCCGCCGCGCGGAGGCCCCATGTCCACCCCCGCACCGCCGCCCGCCGCCACCTGGGACGGCGAGACCTGGGAGCTGCTGCTCCCTGACCCTGAGGCGACCTTTCGCGCCGGGCGCCTGCTCGGCGAGAGCGCCGTCGCTCCGCTGGTCGTCGCCCTCAACGGCGGCCTCGGCGCCGGGAAGACCAGCCTCGCCCAGGGCGTGGGGGTGGCCGCCGGTCTGCCCTGGGCGCTCACCAGCCCGACGTTCTCGCTGATCAACGAGCTGGACGGTCACCCGCCGATCCTGCACGCGGACCTCTACCGCCTCGAGCCCGGCGAGCTGGTGCACCTCGGCTTCGAAGAGCAGCTCGAAGGCTGGGGTGGCATCAGCCTCGTCGAGTGGGCCGAGCGCGCGCCCGATGTCCTTCCGCTCGACCACCTCGAGGTCCACCTCGAGCTGACCGCCGACGGCGGGCGCCGCTTGCGGGCCCGCTCGCGGGGCTCCTGGTCGGATCGCAGCTTGCACCGCTGGGTTCAGGCCTGGGCTTCCGCTGCGGGTGGCGCATGAGCGCGGCCGAGGGCGACCGGCCGGCCTTTGGGCGCGCCGGGCCCAGCACCCCGCCCCGCGCGCTCGGCCTGATGGCCTTCTTGCTGGCGATGAGCGCTGGCGGGCTGATCTGGGTGAGCCGCGCCGGGCCGGCGGCCCGCGCTCCCGACGTGGTGGTCGAGGTCCGCGGCGAGGTCCCCACCCCGGGCTTCCACCCCATCCCCGCGCCGCCGACCGTGCACGCGGCCCTGCGCGCGGCGGGCGCGGAGCCGAACGGCGTGCCCGACGCCACGCTCGACGAAGGCACCCGGCTGACGCTGGACGCTGGCGGCGCGCTGCAGCTCGGTCGGATGGACGAGCTCGTCGTCTTTGGCCTGCCGGTCGACGTGAACAGCGCTTCGGTCGAGGCGCTCGCCGCGGTGCCCGGGCTGCGGCGCGAGGTGGCCGAGGCGGTGGTCCGCCACCGGGCCGAGCAGGGCCCCTTCGTCGATCTCGACGCGCTGGACGACGTCAAGGGCATCGGCCCAGCCACGCTCGAGGCCATCCGGCCGTTTTTGGAGGCGCGGCCTCCATCCCCCTGATGTGGGGGCGCGGACGCCGCGCCGCGCTCAGCCGGCGGCCCGCGCCCACCGGCCGCCGCGCTCGACCGCCTCGCCGGCCTGGGCGAGCCACTCGAGGTGCGCACAGAGCTGGATCGCGGCCAGCGGGACGATCTCGGCGGGGATCGGCCCGTAGACCGCCGCGACGAGCTCCTCGGCGCTCTGGGGAGCGGCGGAGAGCGCGGCCCGGCAGGCGGCGGTGCGGGCCTCGCGGTGCAGCAGGTTCTGGCGGAAGACCGCGGCGGCCCCGGGGAGGGCCGGCCCGTGGGCGGGCAGGGCCAGCGTGGCGCCCGAGTCCTCGAGGCGGCGGAGCCCGGCCAGGAAGGCCGCGAGGTCCGCGTCGGGCGGCGCGAGGATGATGGTGCCCTCGGCGGCGACCATGTCGCCCACCGCGACGATCCCGCGGGCCTCGTCGTGCAGGCAGAGGTGACCGCGGGCGTGGCCCGGGGTGTGCAGCGCGACCCAGGCGTCCGGCCCGACCTGGAGGCGGTCGCCCTCCACCACGGGGAGGGTGTCCTCCCAGCCCAGCGCGGCGGCGGTCAGCGGGTGGCAGAGGATGGGCGCCCCGACGGCCTCGGCGAGGGCGCGGGCGCCGCTCATGTGATCGACGTGGTGGTGGGTCAAGAACACGCCACGGACCCGCTTGCCGGCGAGCGCCTCGAGCAAGGCGGCTTGGGGCTCAGGCCACGGGCTGCCTGGATCGACGACCACCACGTCGTCTTCGCCGATCACCCAGGCGTTGGTCGTCGTCGCCGGCGGCAGCGTGGGGCTGGGGAGGGCCACCCGGAGCACGCGCGGGGCCGGGCGCTCGATGGTGACCGTCGCCATGCTCAGCCCCCGAAGCGCCAGAAGAGGAAGGTGACCGCGACCACGAGGAACACGCCGATCATCGCCATCGCGACCAGCTCGGCGGGCGCGAACTTGAGCGGCGGGCGGGGCGCCGGCGCCTCGCCCGGACCGTCGCCGCCGGGCCGGGCCTCCGGCGGGGCCGTGGGCGGGGCGGTGACCTCGGCCTCGGGGTGATCTTCGGCCCCCGGGCTGGGCGCCACGCGGGCGGCAGGTCCGGCGCTGGCCGAGGCCGAGCGCGGGTCGTGGAGGCGCTCGCGGCGGCCGATCACCACCGCCGGCCGGGCCGAGCTCTGGCTGTGGGGGTCGCCAAAACCGGGCTCGGGCATGCGGATGCGCGGCATCGCCGGCGAGCTGATGCCCGAAAAGCTGGGCTCGGCTGAGGCCTCTCGCCCGGTGAGGCCGAGGCT
>JBJONS010000750.1:0-7258 GCA_046051725.1 Pseudomonadota bacterium
ACGGGCCCCCCTTGGCGCGGGATGCAAGGGGGCGCGCAGCCCCCTTGCCCCTGGGGGTCCGGGGGCGGGGCCCGCCCCCGGGCACAAAAACCACGAAAACACCGAACAGCGCGCTGTCGCCAACAAAAAAAGCTGACCAAGAAACCAAAGCTGCGTGCAGCCCCAGCCCCAAAGCCGAACCACCAAAACGGCGGAATAGACGCCAAAGCCGGCGCCAACCCGGCGCCAACCCGGCGCCAAAGCCGATACCAATCCGCCAAAGCCAAAACCAAGGCGCAAGCCCCCACAAAACGACGTGCCCACGCGCCCGGCGATCCCCCACCAAAGCCGAGGCCTTCGCGGCGACCACATCATCACCCACCCAAGCCCCAAAACGCGCCGCCATCCGGGGGGGGTTTCCAAAGGGGGGCCGTTGTGGGCTGGCGCGCGGCGCTGCCATGCGCCGCGCGAAGCCAGCCCACGGGCCCCCCTTGGCGCGGGATGCAAGGGGGCGCGCAGCCCCCTTGCCCCTGGGGGTCCGGGGGCGGGGCCCGCCCCCGGGCACAAAAACCACGAAAACAACGAACAGCGCGCTGTCGTCAAGCAAAAATAACCAAGATTCCAAATCTGCGTGCAGCCCAAGCCCCAAAGCCGAACCACCAAAACGGTCACATCGACGCCAAAGCCGACGCGAAGCAGGCAAAAAAGACGCCAAAAAAGGCATCAACGCCGCGCCAAACGGCCAAACAAAAACCAAGGCGCAAGCCCCAAAACAGCGCCCGCGCGACCGCCGGCGCGGCGCAGCCGGCCCGGCGCAGCCGGCCCGGCGCAGCCGGCCCGGCACAGCCGGCCGGCAACGCCGCGGTCGCGCAGCGACCAAGCCGGGCGGGCGCCGATCCCGCCCCCCGGGCGGAGCGGCGCCCGGGGCCCCGGCGACGCCAAGGCGGGGGCGCGCTGGCGCCCAGCTACCGCTTGTGGCCCATCAAGTGCACCATGATGGCCTTCTGCGCGTGCAAGCGGTTCTCGGCCTGGTCGAAGATGACGCTGCGCGGGCCATCCATGACCTCGGCGCTCACCTCTTCGCCGCGGTGGCCCGGCAGGCAGTGCATGAAAATGGCCCGGGGGCGGGCATACCGAAGCAGCGCCTCGTTGATCTGAAATCCCTGGAAGCGGGCGAGGCGCTCGGCCGCTTCGGCCTCTTGGCCCATGCTGGTCCAGGTGTCGGTGTAGACGACGTCAGCGTCGGCGATCGCCTCGGCCGGGTCGCCGGTGATGAGCACGCTGCCGCCGGCGTGGTCGGCCTGCTCGCGGGCCATCGCCACGACCTTGGCGTCGGGCGCGTAGCCCTCGGGGTGGCCGACCGCGACGTGCATGCCCATGATGCTGCAGCCCGACAACAAGCTGTGGGCCATGTTGTTGCCGTCGCCGATGTAGGCGAGCTTGAGGCCCTCGAGGCGGCACAGCTTCTCGTCGATGGTCTGCAGGTCGGCGAGGACCTGCACCGGGTGGTTGAAGTCGGTCAGGCCGTTGATCACCGGCACGCGGCTGACCGCGGCGAGGTCGAGCAGGTCTTGGTGCGCGAAGAGGCGCGCCATCACGCCATCGACGTAGCGGCCGAGCACCGCCGCGGTGTCGGCCACGCTCTCGCCCCGGTGGAGCTGGATGTCTTTGGGGCCGAGGTTGATCGCCTGCCCGCCGAGCTGCGACATGCCGACGTGGAAGCTGACCCGGGTGCGCAGCGAGGGCTTCTGGAAGATCATCGCCAGGGTCAGGCCCTCGCAGGCCTTGGCGAAGGCCCGCGGGTTGAGCTTGATCAGCTTGGCGAGATCGAGGTAGCGGCGCAGATCTTCGGCGGTGTGGTCCGAGAGCGCGATGAAGTGGCGGGGCATGGGCCGGCTCCGGGGGGCCGCGCCGGAGCGCGCCGCGCCCTCACCCGCCGCCCCGCAAAATGGGGAGCCGCGCGCCTAACCGGCGGCGCCGCGCACGTCCCCGTCGGGGGCGCCCCGCGGACAAGCGCGCGCCCCGGCGCCCTCAAGGGGCGCCGCCTCCGTCCGAAGCCGTACCGCGCCGAGACAAGTCGGGACGCGGGGCGCCCATCGGTTGGCAAAGGATTGGTTAGGTCCTCCCCACGGGCCGGTGACGCGGCCGCGGCAGCCCCGTGACGTGGCGCGCCGCGCGCCTTCCAGCCCTCCACTCCTCCCTTCGCCGCGCCCGCCACCGCCGGCCGGGCCGCCCCGAGGCACCCCATGTTCCCCACCGTCCTGGTCATGTTGGCGCTCGACCATCGCGACAACAGCGTGCTTGACGCCGTGGTCGACAGCGCGCCCCTGCTCGGCTTCGGCCGCATCATCGTGCTCAACGTCCACAACCGCGACCCGCTGCCCGCTCCGCTCGCGGCGCTCAACGCCGACCGCCCGGCGCCCACCGAGCCGGTCGAGCTCGAGGCGGCCCGCGCCCGCCTCGCCGAGGCGCTGCCCGACTCGAAGGTCGAGACGCTGTTCCTCATCGGCACGCCCGAGGTCGAGCTGCGGGCGGCGATCGACAACCACGACGTCGATCTGGTGGTCATGGGCCGCAACCCGAGCATCGACGGCCAGCCCGGCTGGGGCAGCGCGCGCCGCAAGCTGCTGCGCCTGACCACCTGCAGCGTGCTCGTGGTGCCCTACGGCAGCCGCATGAACCTCGAGCGCGTCGTCGTCGGCATGGACTTCAGCCAGTACGCGACGATGTCGATGGCCGTGGCCTGCCGCATCGCCAAGGGCATCGACGCGGTCTACCAGTACGACGCCGACACGCTGGGCGACTCGGGCGTCAAGCACGAAGAGTTCCGCGGCAAGCTGCACCAGCACGCCCGCGAGTGGTTCGAAGACACCCTGCCCAAGATCGGCTGCGCCGGCCGGCACCCGAACTTCATCAGCCACAGCGGCGGCAAGGTGGCCGACGTGCTCATCGCCTACGCCAAGGCCGACCCCATCGTCATGGGCAGCCGCGGCCTCACCCCGCTGGCCGCCCTGCTGCTCGGCAGCAGCGCCGACCGCACCGCCGGCCGCAGCCAGGGCCCGGTCTTCATCGTGCGCAAGAAGGGCTCGACCATGAGCTTGGTCGAGCGGCTCTTCCACCGGATCTGAGCGGTCGCCGCCGAGGGTTCCGCGCAGGGTTCCGCAGGGGGTTCCGCAGGTGCAGCTGCTCCGCGCGCCCCTCTCGCGCCGCCGCGCGCTCGGCTTGGGCCTCGGCCTGCTGCCGGCCCTGGCCCTGGCCGGCGCGCCGCCGCCCCCGGCGCTCCGCGCGCCCCTGCGCGGCGCCGATGGCCGGCCCCTCCCCCAGACCGTCGCCGCCGCGGCCCTGCTCCGCCCCGGCGCCCCGTGGGTCCACGCCCGGCCGACCGCCACCGACCCCGCCGCGCTCGGCCGGGTCGCCGCCGGCGCCCAGGCCTGGCTGGCCCGCCACCCGGATGACCCCGCCGCCCAGCCCGGCCTGCTCGCCGCCGCGGGGGCCAGCCCCGCCCGCCTGCGCGAGACCTTGGCCGCGGTCGCCGCCCTCGCCGCCGCGGACGCCGGGGCCGACCGCCCCCGCCTGCGCGACCCGGCCTTCGTCGCCGACCACTTCGAGGCGCTGCAGCTCTGCCCCGGCGCCGCCGGCGCCCCGCCCCGCGCCGGGAGCGACGTGCAGGACGGCAAGCTGCGCATCACCCGCTACCTCGTGCGCCAGCTCGACGGCCGCCCCACGCCCGAGGGCGCCTTTCGCTGCGCGCTCTACGCCGACCCGGGGCCCGGCGTGCGGGCCGCGGCGACCCGGGCCGAGGTGCTGGCCGGCGCCTGGGACCGGGCCGGCGCCCAGCCCCTGGTCTACCTGACCGAGGCCGGCCTCTACGACGCGCTGCTGCAGGGTACGGTCGAGGTCCGCGCGCCCGATGGGGCGACCGCGCTCTACAACGTCGACCAGAACAACGGCCACGCCTACGATCCGCGCGAGAAGGACCCGGCCCGGCAGCGGCGCTACTGGTCTTTTCGGCGGGTCGACGCCGTGCTCGGATACGGGCCGCCGGGCGACAAGCTGCCGCTCGAGGCCGGGGCGGTGGTCGCGGGCGACGTGATGAACCTCGGGCTCGGCGCCCTGCTCGCGCTCGAGGCCGACGACGGGCCCCGCCTCGTGGTCTTGGCCGACACGGGCGGCGCCTTCGTCGGAAACCTCCACCAGCTCGACTACCTCGGCGGGGCCTTCCCGAGCCACGCCGCGCTCTATGCGGCGACCGCCGCCCTGCCCCAGCGGACCCGGGTGGCCCTGCTGCTCTGGCGCGGGGCGCCCGCCGGCTGAGGCAGCGGGTGCAGAGACCCTCCCCCCTCGCCCTGGGTCAGCCCGCCCGCCCCTGTGTGAGGCGGCACAGGCGCCGGGCGCCTCCCGCGCGCGCTACCCTCGGCGGCCCCCTGGAGGACCCATGCCCACCGCGACCGCGCCGTTCCCCCTCGCCGATGGCCCTGAGCTCGTCCACCACGTGCCGGTCGACGCGGCGGACCGGGCCGCGGCGGCGGCCCTGCCGCTGGGCCATCGCTTCACCCTCGGCCAGCAGATCACTGGCGTGCAGGCCGCGTTCTTCGCCCAGCACGGCTTCTTGGTCTTCGGCGGGGTGGCCCAGCGGGCCGAGCTGGACCTCATCCTCGGCGAGCTCGAGGGGGTGCAGGCGCGGTGGATCGCCGAGGAGCGCAAGAAGGTCAACGGGATCCCGCTGTTCGTCGGCAAGGACCCCGACGGCCGCCCCTTCATCCAGCGCTTCACCTTCACGTCGATGTTCTCGGACCCGCTGCGGCGTTTTGTGCTCGACCCGCGCTTTGAGCCGGTGCGGCGGATGGTCGGCCCAGACGCCCGGGTGGGCCACGACGAGCACGACGGGGTCGTGATCAACCGCTACATCAACGTTCCCGGCTCGGTCTACCCGCGCTTGGGCTGGCACACCGACGGCCTGCGCGACGTCGCCTACCTGCGCAAGCCCCAGGCGATGTTCAACGTGGGCCTGCACTTTGACGAGATCAGCGCCAAGGACGGCGGGCTGCGGCTGATCCCGGGCAGCCACACCCAGGGCCTGTGGGACATGGCCTTCCGCAAGCTGTACTTCTTGGATCACCGCCCCGATCCGGCCGAGATCGCGGTCGAGACCCAGCCCGGCGACCTGACCGTGCACGACGGGCGGCTCTGGCACCGGGTCGCCCAGTCGCCCCACACCGGCTGGCGCAGCCTGCGGCGCTCGATGTACGTGCCTTACCAGACCGGACCCCTGGCCACCAAGGCCGAAGACAGCCCGACGCCCATCTACCACACCATCGGGCGCGCCCTGCGCTGGTTCAAGAAGCGGGGCTGAGGGCGGGCCCGGCCGAAAGGCTGGCACAGATCATGCATCGGTCCATCCCCTGGGGGCGCGCCGCGCCCCCTCTGAACGCGGGGTGGGCAGTGGTGGAAGACGGCGTCAAGGTGGGCGAAGGCGGCCCCAAGTTCATCGACGGCAGCCGCAGGTGGGTGTACCCGCTGCACATCTTCGGGCAGTTCGCCAAGCTGCGCCGGTGGACCTTCTTCGCCCTGCAGGCCTTCTTCTTCGTGACCCCCTGGCTCACGTACAAGGGCCTGCCGGTGGCCGAGCTGCGGCTCGGCGAGCGCCGCCTCTATGCGCTGGGCCACATCTTCACCGCGCAGGACACCATCTTCATCCTGCTCGGCCTGCTCGGCAGCGCGTTCACGCTGTTCTTGATGACCGCGCTGTGGGGCCGCGTGTGGTGCGGCTACGCCTGCCCGCAGACGGTCTTCCTCGACGGGTGGGTGGCCAACGTCGAGCGCTGGATCGAGGGGGACCGCCCGGCCCGCCGCCAGCTCGACGCCGCCCCGTGGACCGGCGCCAAGATCGCCAAGAAGGGCGGCAAGTGGGCCGCCTTCGCGGTCATGTCGCTGGTGCTCGGCATGACCGGCGTGAGCTGGTTCACCGACACCGCCGCGCTGTGGACCGGCCAGGCCGGCGGCCTCGCCTACGCCTTCGTCGGCGTGTTCTCGCTGGCCGCGTTTCTCGATTTCACCTGGTTTCGCGAGCAGTTCTGCAACTTCCTCTGCCCCTACGCCCGCTTCCAAGGCGCGCTCTCGGGCGCCAACTCGTTCACGGTGACCTATGATGTCGCCCGCGGCGAGCCCCGCAAGAAGGGCAAGCGCACGCCGGACAGCGGCGCCTGCATCGACTGCGACAAGTGCGTCGCCGTGTGCCCCCAGGGCATCGACATCCGCGACGGCTTCCAGCTCGAGTGCATCGCCTGCACCAAGTGTGTGGACGCCTGCACCAGCGTGATGACCAAGTTCAACCAGCCCTCGCTCGTGCGCTACAGCACGGTCGAGCTGGACCGCGGCGGCGCCCACCGCTGGGTGCGGCCCCGCGTCGTGCTGTACAGCGCGCTGATCGTCGGGGTGACCAGCGTGTTCGGCTGGCTGATGATGGGCCGCCACGAGATCCAGGGCACGGTCAACCGCGCGCCGGGCTCGCTGTTCACCATCGACGAGGACGGCTGGGTCCGCAACACCTACCTCGTGCACGTGGTCAACAACCGGCCCGGCGCCGAGCAGCGCTTCTCGGTGGCGGTGGACGGCCTGCCCCAGGCCGAGATCATCGCGCCGAGCGCGCAGATCGCCGCGGCGGGCGCGGCGACCATGCCGCTGGTGGTGCGGGTGCCCCCGGGGGCGGAGATCGCGCGCACCACGCCGCTCTCGGTGGTCATTCAGGGGGAGGAGGAGCGGATTGAGCTGCAGGCCACTTTTAAGAGTGATCGGCCGGGGATGTGAGGTCTTCTTGACCCCGGCCGCGGGGCGGGGACTTGGCCCCGGCCGCGGGGCGGGGACTTGGCCCCGGCCGCGGGGCGGGGACTTGGCCGCGGGGCGGGGACTTGGCCGCGGGGCGGGGTCTTGGACGCGGGGCGGGGACTTGGCCGCGGGGCGGGGTCTTGGCCGCGAAGCTGCTGCGCGGATGGGCTCCACTCCGGGTGTGGATGCTGGGGGCGGGCCCCGCCCCCAGACCCCCGGGGGCAAGGGGCCTGCGCGGCCCCTTGCATCCCGCGCCAAGGGGGGCCCGCGCGCGGGCTTCGCGCGGCGAGGCGCCGCGCGCCCGCGCGCAACGGCCCCCCTTTGGAAACCCCCCGGGGTCGGCGCGTGTGGGGGCCGCTTGGGGCGATGAGGGGGGTCGCCGCGGAGGCCCGGGCCTCTGGATGGGGCAGTGGGCCGCTGCGTTGGCGGGCGGGCTGCCCGGCGCCGCTGCTCA
>JBJONS010000751.1:0-3376 GCA_046051725.1 Pseudomonadota bacterium
CCCGCCCCCAAGCCGGCGGCGCGCCCCGCGCCAGCCCCGGCCCCCAAGCCCGCCACCAAGGCCAAGGCCAAAGCCAAGGCCAAGGCCAAGGGGCGCGACCGCTGAGGTCCGCCCGCCCCCGCCAGGAGCCCCGATGCGCGCCCATGAGCACCCGCTCTTCGATGACCCCCGGCGCGCCTACGGGCCGCCGCTGAGCGCGGCGGTGGTCGAGGCCGCCGAGCAGGCCCTCGGCCGCAGCCTCCCCCAGGCCCTGCTCGCCGCCCTCGCCGACTGCAACGGCGGGGCCCTGCGGCGCACGGCCCTGGTCGGGGCCGACCGCCGCCCCACCCTTCGCCTGCGCGACCTCGGCGGGCTCGGCCACCGCGGCGGCGTCGAAGACAGCGCACAGCAGGCCAAAGAGTGGGGCTACCCCAGCGACTGCCTCGTGCTGCACGCCGAGGGGCCGACCGCCGTGCTGATGGACTACCGGCGCTGCGGCGCCCACGGCGAGCCCTCGGTGCTCTTCGTCGACACCGACCACGAGGTCGCCGGGCGCCCGCTCGAGCGCACGGTGGCGCCGAGCGTCGGCGCCCTGCTCGACGGCCTGCGCTTCATCAGCCCCCGCACGCTGATCGCGCTGCCTGGCCTCGACGACGAGGACGCCCTCCTCGACGCCCTGCAGGCCGCGGGCTGCGCGGGCCCGGTCCGCCGCGACCACGAGGGCGGCCGCAGCCTCAGCCGAGTGGGCTGGGACAGCGTCGAGCCCGGCGCCGCCCGGGTGCGGCTGGTCCCCAACCTCCGCATCGACCGCACGCGGCCCTTCCCCGAGCTGCCCGAGGTCCGCTGGCTGCTCGAGACCACCGCGTCGGCCAGCGACACGCCTGCGGTCGAGGCCCTGGCCGCGGCGATCTGCCCGGCCGCGGTCCTGCTCTACGGCCAAGCCGAGGGCTGAGCCGGGGCGGCCAGCCAGCGGCGGCTCAGTCCCACTCGGGCTCGCGAAGCGCGACCAGCACGTCACAGTCGGTCATGATCGCCGCACCATCGGCGCCCGAGAGGCCCTGCTGCTCGACCACGAGCCCAAAAAGCAAGGGCGCGCCGATCACGAGCTGGAGCGCGGCCAGCTCATCGATCCGCGCCGGGTCCGGCTCACCCGCCTCTGGCGCGCAGAGCAGCAGGCCCAGGCGCAGGCCGTCCGCCCGCAGGGGGCGCGCCGAGAGCTGCGCGGACATCGACCGGGCACGGGGGGCGCCGAGGTAGACCCCCGCGCCGAGGCCGATCGGCCGGTCGACCAGCAGCGCGCCCTCCTCGCCGTCGACGCCGAGCACCCGCGCCCGGGGCGGGCGGCCGCCGACGGCCCAGGGCGGGCACGCCGCCGAGAGCAGGAGCGGACGGGTGCGCAGGCGCTCCCGCGCGGCCTCGGGCAGGCGCGCGCCCAGCGCCGACAGCGCCGTGGCCGCGTTCTCTCCGTTCAGCGTCCCGATCCGTCCGTGGGACTCGCGGGTGATCTGCAGCAGCGGACCCACCGGCTCTGCGCTGCGCTCGAGCCGCGGCTCGGCCACCAGCGTGGGCGGCAGCCCGATCCAGACCGCTCCGCCGGGGCCCATCGGGGCGGTGAGCCCCGGGCTGACCCCGGCGGCCAGGGGCCAGGGCCGGGGCCAGCGGACCTCGACCTCTCCAAAAGACAGCCACAGGCCCGGTTCGGTCGGCGCCTCGCGCTGCACCACGGCCGGCGGGCCGTCCCACTGGCCGAGCAACATCCCCACGCCCGCGGTGATCAGCTCACCGCCCACGATCACGCCGGACGCCTGCAGCACGACCACCGGGGCGCCCGGGAGCAGCGCGTCGAGCGCGGCCCGGGCCGCCGGACCGTCGAGACCCGGCCCGAGCACGCACAGCAGCAGGCCGACCGGCGCGGAGGTGCCCGCGCACAGCAGGCTCTGCGCGAGGCCGACCACCGCCCCCGCCACGTCGGCGCCCGCGTCTAGGGTCAGGGGAGCGGCGCTCCACCAGGTCTCGGCCATCGTTCACCCCCGCCGACAGTTAGCCCGCCCCCATGACCCAGTCCTCCTCGACCCTCC
Organism: Pseudomonadota bacterium; assembly: GCA_046051725.1. GTDB lineage: Bacteria > Myxococcota_A > UBA796 > UBA796 > UBA2385 > JAEUKK01. The sequence goes on from JBJONS010000751.1 coordinate 2,058, forward strand.
GCGCCCACCTCGCCGCCCTCGGGCACAGCAACAGCGAGCAGCGGGCCCTCCTCTCCAGCGGCAAGGTCTTCCTGCACGGCGTGCCCACCGCCGACGCGGGCCGGCTGGTCGATCCCGCGGCGGTCGAGGTGCGCCCCCGCGCGCCCAAGCTGATCGTCGGCAAAGACCCGGTGCTGCTGTGGCGCGACGCCGCCCTCGCCGTGATCTGGAAGCCGCCGGGCCTGCTCTCGGTGCCGGCCCCCCGCCGCCACGAGCACAACGCGCTGGGTTTCGTCCGCAGCCTGCTCGGCGCGGCGCTGCCCGTGCACCGCCTCGACGAGGGCACCAGCGGCCTGCTCTGCGTGGCCCTCACCGAGCCGGCCCAGCTCGCGCTCAAAGACCTGCTCGAGCGCCATGACGTCGAGCGCAGCTACCTCGCGATCGTGTCGGGCCAGCCCTCGTGGTCGACGCGGACCGTCGACCTGCCCCTGACCCGCGACCGGGGCGACGGCCTGCGCGGGGTCTGGGACCCGCCGCCCGCCCGCCCGGGCCAGCCCGCGCCCGAGCCGCCGCCCGACGACCTGCGCCCGGCCCGCACCGACCTGCGCCGCCTCGAGCTGCTCGACCACGCCGCCCTGGTCGAGGCGCGCCTGCACACCGGCCGCACCCACCAGGTGCGCCTGCACCTCGATCACCTCGGGCACACGCTGCTCGGCGACCCGCTCTACGCCAACCAGCGGGTGGCCGCCCGGGCGCCCCGCCTCGCGCTGCACGCCGCCACGCTCGGTTTTGCGCACCCGCTGACCGGGGTCGCGCTGCGCTTCGAGGCGCCCCTGCCCGATGATCTCGAGCAGCTCCGTCGGGCGCTGTCGCTGCGCGAGGGGGGGCGTCCTGACCACCATCGCCCTGAACGCGGCGAACCACGCACCGGTCGACCGCCCGCCGCTGGCGAAGGTCGCCGCCGGCGGACGGCGGCCCCGAGGCCGAGGGTCGACGCCTCGCCGACGGCGGGGCATGATCCCCGTCCGCGGCCGCCCCCGCGGCGCACACCTCTGGAGGAGACCATGACCATCCGCCCCGTTCACTCCCTCATCATCGCCCTGGCCGCCTTCTCTGTCGCTTGCAAGGGCGACAAGGGCGGCGCCTCCTCCTACTGCGAGGCCGCCTGCGACCTCGCGGTCGAGTGCGCCGCCGCCCAGCGCGAGGTGGACGCCGCGACCCTCAAGGAAGAGTGCCTCACCGCCGCCAAGGCCGCCGGCCAGTGCGACGAGGGCAACATCGCCGACGAGAAGGTCAACCAGCCCTGCATCGACGACCTCGGCGAGCGCCAAGCGGCCGGC
>JBJONS010000752.1:0-6878 GCA_046051725.1 Pseudomonadota bacterium
ACCACCAACCCAAAAAGAACCACCCCGAAACCGAAACCAACCCAAGCACCCAAAAGAAACCCAGCACAAACCGGCGCAACCACCTCAAAAACGACAACGAAGCGCCCCGCCAAAAGGACACCCCCTAAAAAAGAGAGCCCGCGCAGCGGCAGGGGTCGGAGCCGCGCCCCCTGGGCGGTCGGGCGCCCCGCGCCCGACGGAGCGCAGCGAACCGGCGCAGCACCCGGCCCGGCGCCCCGCGCCGGGGCCGCCCAACCCCGCCGAAGGCGAGCGAATCAGCCCGGCTTATGCGCGACGGCCATCCACGCCCGGTTGAGCTTCTCGGCGATCGGGTGCGCCGCCAGCAGGTCCTCGTACCGGAACAGCGCCTCGCCCTCGAGCGGCCCCGCGGCGAGCTCAAAAGGCCCGCTGAGCACGTAGTGGCTCGGCCACACCGCCTCGACCACAAATCCGGCGCGCTCGAGCAGGGCGACAAAGGCCTCGCGCTCGAAAGTGCGCACCCAGCGGTCGCCGGGCTGGTGCACGATGCCGTCGGTGAAAAAGGCGTCCAGCGTGCCATCATGCGCGTCGAGCGCCGCGGCCCAGCCCCAGCGGGCCTCGACGCTGACCAGCAGGGTGCCGCCCGGCTGCAGGGTCTTGTGCACGTTGGCCAGCACCACATCGGGCTCTTCGACGTAGTTGAGCACCTCGACCAGCAGCGCGGTGTCGACCGGCGCCAGCTCGGGCATGCGCTCGCCGGTGGTCCAGTGCACGTCGAGCTTGCCGTGGGTCGCCGCCCCGACGCTCACCGCCCGCCAGAGGCTGCGCAGGTCGGGATCGACGAGCTCGACCTCTTTTTCCTGCTCGAGCAGCCAGAGGGTGAACCGCCCCACGCCGCCGCCCAGATCGAGCACCCGGCGCGCGGCCTCGAGCTGGGTCCCCCAGCGCCGCAGGTAGAGGCTGCGCTCGAGCATGCGGTCTTCGTGGCTCGGCGACTCGGGGTCGTGGATGTCCATCCACTCGGGGTGCTCTTCCCAGTACTTGACGGCGCCGACGAGGTTGTCGAGCTGCGGGGTCGGCGCCTCGCCCCCCTTGTGGATCGCCGGCAGGCGCGGATCGCCGGGCGGCAGCTGAAACGAGCGGCCGACCCAGTCTTGCAGCTCGGCGCAGTCGTAGGGCGGGCCGGGAGGCAGCGGGGGCGTCTTGCCCTTGAGCGCGCGGGCTTTGGCGAGGGACATCGGGGCTCCAGAGCGGCGGGCCCGGCGGGCGAGACCCGCGGGGCGAGAGGGGCGGCCACCTCACACGCGGCCCCCCAAAACGCGAACCGACCACCCGAAGGTGGTCGGCCGTGGCCTCGGGCCGGGGCCCGAGCGCGCCTGGATCGCCGGTTAGCGCGGCTTCTTGGGGCCGGGCTTGGGGCGAGGCGAGGGGCGCCACTGGGGAGCGTTGATCATGGGACCTCCAACTACCCGCGGCGCGGGCGGTGCTCGGGGGAGCGCGGGGCCGCCCGGCGGTTGGACCGGGCGTCGAGCGCGGCGCGCGCGGCGACCTCCGCCTCACGCGACTGCAGCATACCTTAGAGCGCAGGCGGTGACAGCCAGAGACGCGCTCCTGCTGCGCGCTGGCGCAGGATCTGCGCCGTTCGCCGCCGCCCTCAGAGCTTGCCGCAGTCGAGCTTGCCGCTGACCACACCGACAGGCACGGCGTACTTGTCGCCCGGCTTGATCTTGTCCCAGATCGCGCGGGGGGCCTCGCAGCTGTGGGCCTTCTTGCCGCCGACCTCTCTCCACTGGATCGTGTAGAGCTCGGCCTTGGCGCCGGCCCGCTCGCAGCCCACGCAGTCGCCGGTGCGCCGCAGCTTGGGATCGGGCCAGCTCAGCTTCTGGGCCTTGTCGCCGGTCGCCTTGGCCTCGCGGGTCTTGACCCACTTGTTGACCGTGTAGCTGCACTTGTCGGCCATCACGGCCTCGTCGCGCGTCTTCGGCGTGCACTGCTTCGACTCTTTGAAGGTGCCGTCGCCCTGGTCTTTGCGGACGTTCTTGCAGGTCTCGCCGTCGGGCACGCTCTTGGTGCTGCGCTTCTCGGGCCGGCAGCTCACCCGCTCGGCGCCGGCGGGGACCGCGTCTTTCCAGGCCGACTCGCTGACCGACTGCTTCTCTTCGACCGCGATGGTCGCGGCCCAGCCGAGGCTGGTGGCCTCGAGCTGGGCGTCCTTCTTCCAGAACATGAAGACGCCGCCGCAGAGCGCGGCGCCGATCAGCAGGCCCACGCAGCCGAGGCCGGCGAGCTTGCCGCCCATCCCGCCCTTCTTCTCGTCGGGCGGGGGCGCCCCGTGCGCGGCGTCTGTCGCGGCCCGCCGGGCGGCGTCGGCGGCGGCCTTCTCGGCCTTGGCCTCGGCGCGGGCGGCCTTGGCGCTGTCGGCGGCGAAGCCCTCGCCCTCGGCGGCGGCCTGCTCGCCCCGCAGGCGCACCTGCTTGCTGCCGTCGAGCTCGGCGCCGCAGGCCGAGCAGTAGGCGGCGTGGGCCACGTTGGGGGCCTCGCAGGCCGCGCAGATGACGTCCTTGCCGACATAGACGTGATCTTCGACCTTGACCTTGTCTTCGTCGGCCGGGAAGTAGCGCCAGCTCGGATCTTGGGCGCCGCCGCAGTTGGGGCAGTGCTTGTGATCGCGGGCGAGCAGCTTGGGGGCGCCGCAGTACGAGCAGTCCCAGAGCATCTGGTAGGTGCCGAGGTCTTCCTCGCGGGCGTCAGGGGGGCGCTGGTCGGACATGGGCTCCTCCGGTCGGGGCGGCGGTCTGGCCGCGCCTGCTAAGCCGGCGGGCGGCCGCCCACACCGCCGGGCACCCGGTGTCATGCAGGTGACCTGTTCGCCCAAGGGGGGCGTGCAGCGCGGGCTCTGGCGCTTGCGCCCCCCCGGCTGCTGTGAGAGACTCCGCCCATGCGCACGCACCGCCACCCCACGTCTCTCCGGTCCCCTCGCACCCTTTGGCTCCACGCCAGCGGCCTGCTCGCCGCGGCGCTGCTGGCGGGGTGCACCGACTACAGCGTGTCGGCCAAGACCGAGCCGCAGCCGGGCAAAGACGAGCCCGAGCCCGAGCCCGAGCCTGAAGGGCCGCAGCCCAACCTCGTGATCTCGCCCGATCCGATCCCATGGGGCAACGTGCTGCACGACTGCCCCAAAGAGCAGGTCGTGACGATGACCAACGACGGCGAGGCCCCCCTCGAGGTCAGCGCGCTGCGTTTTGGCGGCGACGACGCCGACGTCTTCGGCGCGCCCGAGGGCCCGTGGACGCTCGAGCCCGGCGCCAGCATCCCGGTCACCCTCTCGTTCACCCCGGGCGACATCCGCGAGCACAGCGCCGATCTGGTCGCCGACAGCAACGACCCCGACGGCGAGCTCGCCGTTCCGATGCAGGGCGAGGGCGTGGCCGCCGGCCTCATCGAAGAGAGCTGGGTGTCTGAGCCGGTCGAGACCCTCGACGTGCTGTGGGTGGTCGACAACTCGTGCTCGATGTCTGAGTCGGTCGACATGGTCCGCACGAACTTCACGCTCTATATCGAGCAGTTCCTCGATCTCGGCATCGACTACCACCTCGCGACCGTCACCACCGACATGGACGACCCCGCGCAGCAGGGCCGCTTCCAGGGCGAGGTGATCACCGCCGCGATGACCGACGCCGAGGCCCAGGCCGCCTTCCTCGCCTCGGTCGACGCCGGGGCCGCCGGCAGCGCCGACGAGAAGGGCTTCGCCGCCAGCCAAGCCGCGCTCTCCGAGCCGCTGCTCAGCAGCACCAACGTCGGCTTCTTGCGCGACGAGGCCCACCTCGCCGTCATCGTGCTGACCGACGAGAACGACGCCAGCAGCGTCAACGCCAGCGATTATGTGCGCTGGCTGCAGTCGCTCAAGCCCGACCCGGCCATGGTCAAGTTCCACGGCTTTATGGGCCTCGCCTTCGAGCTCGACATCTTCGGCTGCACCGTCGACAGCGCCAGCACCAAGTACATCGACGCGGCGAACATGACCGGCGGCTACGCCGGCGACATCTGCACCGACGACTGGCGCGGCAGCATGTCGAGCATGTCGCTGGCCAGCGGCGGCATCCAGACCACGTTTACGCTCAGCAGCCGGCCCGACAGCCTCAGCGCGATCAACGTGACCGTCGACGGCGTGCGGGTGCGCTACGACCCGGTCAACGGCTGGACCTGGGACGAGATCACCAACACCGTCGCGCTGCACGGCAGCTCGCTGCCCAACGTCGGCCAGACCGTGCTGATCGAGTACGAGTCGAGCAGCTGCGGCTGAGCGCCCCGGGGCGCGCGGCGTATTGCTGCCGCTGGCTGCGGATGCCGCTGGCTGCTGGTGCCGCCGCACGTGCTCACCGCCCGGTGAGGATGTCGGCGGCGGCGCTGTTGTTGCGCGTCAGATCTGGTGCAGCGCACCTTGGTCCCGCGCGGCCCGCAGGGCGGCGTGCACCAGCGCGTGGCCGTGCCGCACCGCGAGGACCTGGGCCTGCAGGGGGCCGCCGAGCAGCGCCAGATCGCCGAGCAGGTCGAGGGCCTTGTGGCGGGCGCAGAGCCGGTCGGGCAGCGGGCCCCCCGAGAGCGGGCCGTGGGGGCCGAAGACGACGACCGCGTCGAGGTGCGCGCCGCGGGCGAGGCCCGCCGCGGTGAGGGCCGGCAGGTCGGCCAGCGCGCCAAAAGTCGGAGCCCAGGCCAGCTCAGACGCGAAGTCGCCGTCGAGGGGGCGGCAGCGCAGGCGCTGGGGGCCGCCGGCGGCCGGGCCGAAGTCGACCGAGACGTCGAGCAGCAGGCCGTTGGCGGGGCGCAGCACCAGGACGCCGCCGCCGCCCTCGACCCGCACCTCGGCCGAGAGCGCCCAGCGGCTGCGGGGGGCGTCGAGGGGCGCGCGGCCGGCGGCGCGCAGTAGGCCGAGCCAGGCCGCGGCGGCGCCGTCGAGCAGCGGCAGCTCGGGACCGTCGAGCTCGACGTCACAGTCGTCGATCCCAAAGGCGAGCAGAGCGGCGGCGAGGTGCTCGACCGTGCCGACCTGGGGGCCGCCGGGCGCGCCGAGCGTGGTCGAGAGCGCGGCGGCGCCCACCGCGTCGAGGGCCAGCGGCAGGGCCGGGCGCCCGGGCAGGTCGACGCGCACAAAGCGCACGCCGGCGCCGCGCTCGGCGGGCAGCAGGCGGGCGGTGACCGGCAGGCCGCGGTGGAGGGTCACGCCGCGGATCGCGGCCGGGCGGGCGAGCGTGCCCCGCACCCTACTCCCGGCCCGCGCCGGGCAGGCCGTCGATCTGTGCGCCCACCACGACGCCGTTCTGGGTAAACCAGCCCTGGTCCATCTCGAGCGCGTACTGGGCGGGCGCGCCCGAGGGCACGCCGGACTCGTCGAGCGGCCGCATGTCGCGGATGCTGACGATGCGGCCATCTTCGTCGATGTAGGCGATGCTCAGCGGCAGGATGGTGTCCTTCATCCAGAAGCTGCGCGGGCGGGCGTCGGGGTAGACGAAGAGCATCCCCCCGCCGGGCGGCAGGGCCGGCCGCTGCATCAGGCCGCGCTGGCGCTCGCCGTCATCATCGGCCACCTCGGCGATCACGAGCTTGCCGCCGACGATGAGCGAGGTGGTGGGCAGGGGCGGCTGGGGCACGCCCTCGAGCGCCGGGCGGCGGGGGGCCGGCGCGGCGCGGCCCGCGGGGGCGGCGCTGGGCGCGGCGGCCGGGCGGGCGGCCTCGGGCGCGGGGCAGCCGGCGTTGAGCGCGGTGCACAGGGCGGCGAGGCCGACCGAGGCGCCGAGGCCGAGGCGCGCGGGCCAGGTGGGGGCGGGGCCGGACATGGGCGCTCCAGGCGGACGGGACGGGGCCCGCTATCCCGCGGGCGGGGGTGGGCGCCCCGGCGGGCGGGGCCCGCCGGCGGCCGTCCGCCGGGCGCGGCGCGGGGCGCCTTGGTCGCTGCGCGACCGGGCCGCGGCGCGGCCCGCCCTCTGGCCGGCTTGGCGCGCGCGAAGCGGCGGGCCGGCGCGGGCGCGCCTGCGCTACATTGGCCAGGACGGTGTCTCCGCACCGCAGGAGCCCAGATGACCGCCCTCGGCGTGCAGCGCCTCGGCGTGCAGCGCCTGACCTACGCCGACTACCTGGCCCTTGAGGCCGAGAGCGGGCTTCGTCACGAGTTCTGGAGCGGCGAGGTCTGGGCCATGACCGGGGGGTCGATGGATCACTCCCTGTTGAAGACGGCCGCGGTGATGCTGCTCGGTCCGGCGTTACGGGCGGCTGGCCGCCCCTGCCGGCTGCTCGACTCGGACGCCAAGCTCTGGCTGGGCGCGTCCGACATGGCCGTCTACCCAGACCTCAGCGTCGTGTGCGGTCCGATCCTGCGGCCGCCACACGATCCCAACGCCGCGGTCAATCCGGTCTTGGTGATGGAGGTGCTCTCGCCGAGCACTGCGCACCGGGACCTCGGCCTCAAGCGCGCCGCCTACATGCGCGTGCCCGGCCTGCAGCACATGCTCTTCGTGCACGCCGAGCGGGTCGAGGTCGAGCGCTGGACCCGCCTGACCGACGGCGCCTGGGAGGTCCGCAGCTTTGGCCCTGGGGCGCAGATGCCCCTGCCCGGCCTCGAGCCCGCCCCCACCACCGATCCGAGCATCATCATCGAGATTGACGCGCTCTACGCCAACACCGAGCTGATCGAGGCGACCCGCGCACAAGCGTGAAGGCGCCCACGAAGCCCACGAAGCCCACGAAGCCCACGAAGGCCACGAAGCCCAGCCGTCCGCGGCGACCCGCTCATCGCCCACGCCGGCCCCAAAACGCGCCGTCCTGGGGGGTTTCCAAAGGGGGGCCGTTGCGCGCAGGCGCGCGGCGCATCGCCGCGCGAAGCCTGCGCGCCAGGTCTTCTGACC
>JBJONS010000753.1:0-7166 GCA_046051725.1 Pseudomonadota bacterium
CGCGGGCCCCCCTTGGCGCGGGATGCAAGGGGCCGCGCAGGCCCCTTGCCCCAGGGGGTCTGGGGGCGGGGCCCGCCCCCAGCGTCGGAGGCGGAGCACCATCGGTCCGCGCGCCCCAGCGGTGGGAGCCGCAAATCCGGCCGGCGTCACCGTGGGCCGAACCGGAAGCGTCCAGCCCTAGAAGCGCCAGCTTGGAGGAGGAAGAACAGGCACCTCTTTGATGCCGGCGCGCGCGAAGGTCACGTGCTCCCACTGGCCCAGGGTCGGGCCGCCCGACGTGGCGGTCAGCTCTTCGACCCGGGGGGTGCTGCCGTCCCACCACAGGCGGTAGAGGCCCGCGCCGCTGTGCGACTCTTGGGTCAGCAGGATGTCGCCGGCCATGCCGGCGAGCTGGGCCCCGTCCACGCCGAGGATGCGGCTGGTGCCGAAGTTCACCCCGAAAAAGTTCTCGCCGGGCCAGGCCATGTCGATGTCTTCGACATTGACGCCCAGCACGTAGTGCTCGACGGTGCCGTCGGGGCTGATGGCGTAGAGCCGCCCCTCGCCCTCGGCCCCGGCCAGGGCCTTGCCGGCGAAGGGGCCGTAGCGCACCGGCGCGTCGGGCACGGTGAGCAGGCCCTCGAGGTGGGTCGAGCCCACGTCGGCCACGAGCGTCGGCACGCCGGCGCTGTTGACGCGCCACAGCTCACCCTGGGTGGTCGCGACGAGCAGGTCGCCGCCCCAGACCCCGGTCGGGTCGACGTAGAGCGAGCCGCGCATCAGGCCGTTGTTCGTGCCGGGCAGGTCGACCCAGGGGTTGGTCGCGACGCTGCCGTCGGCCGAGATGCGCACGATCTGGCCATCCACGCCGTTGCCGACAAAAAGTTCGCCCGTCGCGAAGCCGCCGGTGTTGCCGCTGCGCACGGTGGCGATCTTGACCTCGTCGCTGAGGCCCGACATGCCCGAGAAGGCCGCGTGATCACCGTCCGCGTCGACGGTCTCAAAGGCGTAGGGCGCCCCTGAGGGGTAGTTGACCGACATGACGACCGTGCCGCTGGCCTCGTGAAAGTCGATGCCCACCGGCTGCGTAAACGGCGTCGAGATGGCCACAAAGGTCACCGGGTCGAGGCTGCCGTCGTTGCGCGGGTCGCGCCAGTTGGCCACCCCGTCGCCGTCGTTGTCTCCGGCCCCGTCGCGCTGGTCGGGCAGGCTGTCGGCGTCGCTGTCGAGGTCACGGATATCCGGCGTGCCATCACCGTCGGTGTCGGGCAGATAGGCGCCGCCATCGGTGCTCTCTTCGCGGTCGAGCATGCTGTCGCCGTCGCTGTCGCCGTCGCGGAAGTCGGGCTGACCATCCCCGTCGGTGTCACGCAGGCCGCCGCTGGCCGGGTCGCGGCCCTCGTCGCGGTCAGCGGCGCCGTCGTTGTCGCTGTCGAGGTCGAGCACGTCGGGCGTGTCGTCGTTGTCGGTGTCGCGCAGGCCGCCCGCGCCGTCCGGGCCCTCTTCGCTGTCGAGGATGCCGTCGCCGTCGCTGTCGTCGTCGAGGTGGTCGAAGACGCCGTCCTCGTCGCTGTCGCGGCCGTCGCCGGCGCTGCCGGTGGGGCTGCCCTCTTGGGCGTTGGTCAGGCCGTCGCCGTCGGCGTCACCCGTGGGGCCCAGGCCGCCCGCGCCGCTGTCGGCGTCGCCGCCCCCGCCGTCGCCCTGCGCGTCGGCACCCGCGTCGGCCGGGCCCGGCGCGCCGTCGCCCGCGTCGACCTCACCGCTGCCGGCGCTGTCTTGGGCGATCTTGAGCGGGCCCTGGGGACAGCCGACGAGCGCGGCGGCGAGCCAAGGGCCGCACCGGAGGAGGGGGAGGGCGGACCAGCGGAGGGGGGCGCGCATGCGGGGCTCCACGCCCAGGCGGAGGGCGCCCCGGGCCAGCCCCCATCATGCCGCAGCGGGGGCGCCGCGTCGAGCCGCTGGGTGCGGTCTTGGCCCTGCCCCAGCACAATCCCGCTGTGGTCGTGACCGGACAGCCCCGTGACCCTCCCGTGACACAGCGCCGAGGGCCCCTCGTTACCCCGCCGGCCCGCCACCTCTCCGCCGAGGTGGACCCTCGCTGTTGGAGCCCCGCATGTCCGCGCCGACCCTGGCCCTCTCCCCCGAGGGGGCTTGGCCCGCCTTCCAGCCCGATGGGCTCATTGACGTCGTGGCGCGCTTCCGCGAGCCCACCGCCGTGGTGAGCGACCCGCGGACCGGGGCCGTCGGCGCGGCCGTCGGCGGCACCCTGGCCCTGCTCGCGCCCGGCGCGGCGGGCTGGCCGGTGCTGGCCACCCTGCCCCCGCTCTACCCCGAGTGGCTGGGCGATCGCGGCTTCTGCGAGGCCCACGGCACGCGCTTCGCCTACATGCAGGGCGCCATGGCCAACGGCATCGCCAGCGTGCCGATGGTCATCGCCATGGGCAAGGCCGGCTTCCTCGGCATGTTCGGCGCCGCCGGCCTGAGCTTCGGCCGGGTCGAGGCCTCGGTGGCCGAGCTGAAGGCCGCGCTGGGCGATGACTTCGCCTGGGGCTGCAACCTCATCCACAGCCCGAGCGAGCCCGAGCTCGAGGCCAAGGTCGCCGACCTCTACATCCGCGAGGGGGTCAAGCGGGTCAGCGCCGCCGCCTTCATGAAGCTCACCCCGAGCATCGTGCGCTACGCGGCCAGCGGCCTGCGCCAAGACCCCGACGGCACCATCCACCGCAGCCGGGCGGTCTTCGCCAAGATCAGCCGGCCCGAGGTGGCCAAGCACTTCCTCGAGCCGGCCCCCGACAAGATCTTGGACGGCCTCGTCGCCAACGGCCTGCTCAGCGCCGACGAGGCCCGCATCGCCCGGCTGGTGCCGGTCGCCGAGGACATCATCTGCGAGTCCGACAGCGGCGGCCACACCGACAACCGACCGCTGGGCGCTCTTTTCCCCTCGGTGTCGATGCTGCGCGACCAGATCGTCGCCGCCCGGGGCTACAGCCGCCCGGTGCGGGTCGGCGCGGCCGGCGGGCTCGGCACGCCCGAGGCGGTCGCCGCCGCCTACGCGATGGGCGCGGCCTTCGTGCTCACCGGCTCGGTCAACCAGGCCTGCGTCGAGTCGGGCCTGAGCGAAGAGGGCCGGCTGATGCTCGCCGAGGCGGGCCTCGCCGACGTCATCATGGCCCCGGCGGCCGACATGTTCGAGATGGGCGTCGAGGTGCAGGTGCTGCGCCGCGGCACGCTGTTCGGCACCCGCGCCAAGAAGCTCTACGAGGTCTACCGGGCCCACCCGGGCCTCGACGCGGTGCCCGCCGACGAGCGCCAGAAGATCGAGCGCGACATGCTGCGCGCCACCTTCCCCGAGGCCTGGGAGAGCACCAAGGCCTTCTGGATGGGCCGCGACCCCCGCGAGGTCGCCAAGGCCGAGCGCGACCCCAAGCACAAGATGGCGCTGGTCTTCCGCGCCTACCTCGGCCAGGCCAGCCGCTGGGCGATCAACGGCTTGAGCGAGCGCCGCAGCGACTACCAGATCTGGTGCGGGCCGGCGATGGGCGCGTTCAACGCCTGGACCAAGGGCAGCTTCCTCGAGGCGCCGGCCGCCCGCGGGGTCGTGGCCGTCGCCCGCAACCTGCTCGAGGGCGCCTGCGTGGTGACCCGGGCCGGCCAGCTGCGCGGGGCGGGCGCCCCGGTGCCCCCCGCCGCCTTCTCGTTCAAGCCCCGCCCGATCGGCGACTGAGCCGCCGGGGGCCGCTCCGGCTCCTCCGCGGTGAAGATCACGCGCAGCGCGTCATCCTCCGCCTTGTCTCTCCCCATCTCCGCCTCCCCTTGATCGTTGAGCCCGCCAGGAGCGCCCATGACCGCCACCCGCCAGCCCATCGCCGTCGTCGGCGTCTCGGCCCTCTTCCCTGGCTCCACCGATGAGCGCGGCTTCTGGCGCGACATCCTCGCCGGCAAAGACCTCATCACCGACGTGCCCGCCGGCCACTGGCTCATCGAGGACTACTACGACCCCGATCCGAGCGCGCCCGACAAGACCTACGCCCGCCGCGGCGGCTTTCTGCCCCCGGTCGACTTTGACGCCCTGGCCTGGGGCGTGCCGCCGAGCATCGTGCCGGCCACCGACACCGCCCAGCTGCTCGCGCTGATCGTCGCCCAGCGGGTGCTCGAGGACGCCGCCCGCGGCCGGGCCCTCGACAAGCGCAAGATGAGCGTGGTGCTCGGCGTGACCAGCGCCCAAGAGCTGCTCGGCACCATGGTCAGCCGCCTGCAGCGCCCGGTCTGGCAGAACGCCCTGCGCCAGGCCGGCCTGCCCGAAGACAAGGTGCAAGAGGCCTGCCAGAAGATCAGCGACCACTACGTGCCCTGGCAAGAGAGCACCTTCCCCGGCCTGCTCGGCAACGTGGTCGCCGGCCGCATCGCCAACCGCCTCGATCTGGGCGGGACGAACTGCGTCACCGACGCGGCCTGCGCGAGCACGTTCTCGGCCCTGCACATGGCGGTCAACGAGCTGCACCTCGGCGACAGCGACGCCGTGGTCTGCGGCGGCGTCGACACGATGAACGACATTTTCATGTACATGTGCTTCAGCAAGACGCCGGCGCTGAGCCGCAGCGGCGACGTGCGGCCGTTCTCGGACAAGGCCGACGGCACCATGCTCGGCGAGGGCCTGGGCATGGTCCTGCTCAAGCGCCTCGCCGACGCCGAGCGCGACGGGGATCACATCTACGCCGTCATCTCGGGCGTGGGCAGCAGCAGCGACGGCCGCAGCAAGAGCGTCTACGCCCCGGTCAGCGCCGGCCAGGCCTGGGCCCTGCGCCGGGCCTATGAGCACGCGGGCATCCGCGCCGCGGACATCGACCTCATCGAGGCCCACGGCACCGGCACCCGGGCCGGCGACGCCGCCGAGTTTGGCGGCCTGCGCGCGGTCTTCGAAGAGAGCGGCCGGCCCGAGGCCCAGTGGTGCGCGCTCGGCACGGTGAAGTCGCAGATCGGCCACGCCAAGGCCGCCGCCGGGGCCGCGGGCCTGTTCAAGGCCATCATGGCGGTCCAGCACGGCGTGCTGCCGCCGACCATCAAGATTGACCAGCCCGACCCCAAGCTGAGCATCGAGACCTCGCCCTTCTACCTCAACACCCGGGCCCGCCCCTGGGTGCGGGGCGACGACCAGCCGCGCCGCGCCGGCGTCAGCAGCTTCGGCTTCGGCGGCAGCAACTTCCACGTCGTGGTCGAGGAGTACCGGGGCCCCGGCGCCAAGGCCGGCCGGCTCGACACCCGCGGCCACCACCTCGTGGTGCTCGAGGCGGGCAGCCCCGACGCGCTGATCGCCGAGGCGCAGGCCCTGGCCACCCAGGCCAGCACGACGCCGGGCACGCTGCTCTGGGCCTCGGCCCAGCGCTGCGCCGCCGCCACCGGGGCCGGCAGCCACCGCCTCGCCGTGATCGCCGAGAGCGACGCCGATCTCGCCAAGAAGCTCGCCGCCGCCGCCGAGCTGGTGCGCGGCGCGCCCGACAAGGCGAGCAGCAAGCTCGACGGCGTGCACTACGGGATCGGCGCCGCCGAGGGCGCGGTGGGCCTGCTCTTCCCCGGCCAGGGCAGCCAGTACCTCGACATGGGCGCCGGGCTGGCCATCGCCGCCCCCGAGGCCCGCGCCGCCTGGGACGCCGCGGCCACGCTCGGCCTCGACCTGCACCGCAAGGCCTACCCCAACCCGGCCTTTTCGGCCGCCGAAGAGGACGCGCAGCTGCGCGCGCTCACCGCCACCGAGGTCGCCCAGCCGGCCATCGGCGCGGCCAGCCTCGCGGCCCTGCGGGCCCTGCGCGGGCTCGGCCTCGGCTTCTCGGCCGTCGCCGGCCACAGCTTCGGCGAGCTGACCGCCCTGCACGCCGCTGGCGCGCTGGACGAGGCCGACTTCCTGCGCGCCTCGGCCGCCCGCGGGGCCGCGATGGCCGCCGCCGCCGCCTCGACCGCCGGCGCGATGACCGCCGCCGCCGCCAGCGTCGAGGCCGTGCGCGAGGTCATCGAGAAGAACGCGCTCGACGTCGTGGTCGCCAACCACAACCACCCGAGCCAGGTGGTGCTCAGCGGGGCCACCCCGGCGGTCGAGGCGGCCGAGGGCGCGCTCAAGGCCGCGGGGATCACCGCCCAGCGCCTGACCGTCAGCACCGCCTTCCACAGCACGATCGTCGCGGGGGCCACGACCGAGTTCGGCGCGGCGCTCAGCGGCCTGCGCTTCGCCGCGCCCACCCTGCCGGTCTTCGCCGACGCCACCGCGGCGCCCTACGCCGCCGAGGCCGAGGCGGTGCGGGCCCAGCTCGCCCAGCAGCTGGCCGAGCCGGTGCGCTTCGTCGAGGTGGTCGAGGCCATGTATGCCGCCGGGGTGCGCACCTTCGTCGAGGTCGGCCCGAGCAACGTGCTGACCGGCCTGGTCGGCCGCATCCTCAAGGGCAAGCCCCACACCGCGCTGTGCACCGACAAGAAGAAGCGCGACGGATGGCTGTCGCTGCTCGACGCGGTCGGCAAGCTCTGGGCGGAGGGGCGCCCCCTGCAGCTCGGCGCCCTGCGCGCGGGCCTGCGGGACCCGGCCGACCCGGCCGACAAGAAGGCGCTGAAGCACGCCATCGCCATCAACGGCACCAACATCGGCAAGCCGTATCCACCCAAGGACGGCGCCGCCGGCCGGGCCCAGCCCAACCCGCCGACGCCCCCCGCGCCGCCGGCCGCCGCCGCGCCCGCCCCGCGGGCCGCCGCCCCGACCCCGCCGGTCGCCGCCCGCCCGGTCCCCGCCGCGCCGAGCGCCCCGGTCAGCCCGCCGGCCGCCGCCCGCCCCGCGCCGGTCAGCCCTGCGCCGGCCAGCCCGGCCCCCCTCGCCCAGAACCGCACCCCAGACGTCATTTCGGCCGCTCCGGCGGCAGCGCAGGTGAAGATGAGCAGCAGCCACCGCCCCGACCCCGCCGCCGTCAGCGCCTGGATCACCGCTTGGCAGGACACCCAGCGCCAGACCGCCGAGGCGCACAGCGCCTTCTCGCGGGCGATGGCCGACTCCCACGCCGCCTTCCTGCGCACCGCTGAGGTGGGCATGAGCAGCCTCGCCGCGCTGGTCAGCGGCGGCGCGCCGGTCGACGCCGGCCTGCGCCTGCCGGCCGCCGCGCCGGCCCTCGCCCTCGCCGCGCCGGTCGCTGCTCCCGCGCCGGTCCTCGCCG
>JBJONS010000754.1:0-3839 GCA_046051725.1 Pseudomonadota bacterium
ACCGCCGCGGGGATGGCGTCGGCGGCGTCAATCAGGGCGCGCAGGCGGGCAAGGGCCGGGGCTGAGAGGCGCGGGTCGTCGGCCGCGGGGGCCGGGCGCCCCTTGCCGCGGGGGCGCTCGACCTGGACGGCGCCGTCGGGGGCGCGCAGGCGGTAGGTGCCGTCCTGGTCGATGATGTGGCAGTCGCCGCCGCTGAGGTAGCAGACCGCCACCAGCGGGGCGCCGGGCAGCGCCGGGGCGCGGGCGAGGGCCGCCGCCACATCGGCGGGCGAGGTGGCGGGGTCCCAGGGCGCGGGCGCTGGGGGTGGCGCGGGGGCCGCGGGCGCGGGCGGCGCCTCGGCGGGGCCGGCGGCGCAGGCGCTCAGCAGCAGGGCGACGGCGGGGGCAGACATGGGCGGCGCTCTCGGTCGGTGGGGGCCATCGCGGGGCGGGTCGGCACGGCGGGGGCTATCCGCCGGTGGGGGCCTCAGATGGTCCACTCCTGCACGCCGCTGATGGTCCGCAGGGCCTCCATGAAGCTGCTGTAGTTCCACCGGCGGACCGTGCTGCCGACGCTCATCGCGCCCTCGTCGCGGCCGCGGGCGAGGGTCTCGCCGGTCGTCGCGGTGATCATGGCCTGGTAGGCCGGGTCGACCCCGGTGCCCGCCGGGCTGCCCGTCTCGGGGTACTCGTCGCCGAGGCCGAGCATGTGGCCGGTCTCGTGCAGGGCGGGGCTCTGCTGCTGGTGGTTGCCGACCTGGGCGTCGACCCGGCACCACTCGTCGCCGGCGCCTGCGCCCTCCTCGCCGGCGTTGCGCTCGGTGACCCGCGCGGCGCTGATGCCGCCGCTGGTGACCACCGCCCGCACGGCCGCGGCGCGGGCCCGCGCGACGTCCATGTTCTCGACGGCGCCCTGGGTGGCGTCGCTGCCGGCCTTGTGGGTGGCGCTGGCCCGGCCGGTGAGCTGGACCCGGGCCGTCGCGTCGGCCTTCAGCGTGTTCACCACCCCGGTGGCGGCGGCGCGGCCGGGGCCGCCCAGCGCCGACGAGCCGCGGCGGAAGGGGATGGCGACGACCGGGTTGCCCCAGTCAAGCTTCTGCTCGGGCCGCAGGTCGTTGTTGTCGAACTTGCCGCTGCCGTTGTTGGGCGTGTGGCCGGCCCCGTCGGCGGGGTTGGCCGGGCAGGTGTTGCCGCCGGCGGTGTCGTGGCTGGTGCCCGGGGGGCAGACCGAGCTCTGGGCCATGCCGGCGTCGGGCGGGTACTTGCCGACGGTCAGCACATAGTGGGGGTCGGCGGCGTCCTCGACCACCTGGACCGTGCAGCTCACCCGCAGGGCCGACCAGAACGGCTTGGTGCAGGCGAAGACGTACTGGTTCGACCACTGGGCGCTGACCTCGGACTGGTACCGGGTCTTCCAGAGGGCCTGCTCTTCGGGGGTCCACTGGAACTCTTCGGGGCGGAAGCCCGGAGCGACCTTGGCCGCGGCGCCGTTCACGAAGTTGTACGAGACCTTGAGAGTGACCACCATGGCGCCGGTGTGGGCGTCGAAGCTCACGTCGAACATGCCGATGCCCGAGCTCGGCTGGTGGTCGGTGAGCGGAGAGAAGCTGCGCGCGCGGAAGGCGGCCAGCTCTTCTTCGGCGTCGAGCCGGGCCTCGTCTTCGCGGCTGTCGAGGGCGTCGCCGATGGCGTTCCCGATGCCCCAGAGGTCACGGTGCACCTCGGGGCCAGCCTGACCATACACGTCGACCCGTTCACCCGCCGCCGCCTGCTTCGCAACCGTGCGGGCCTCGGCCTCGACCCCGCCGCCCGGCGCGCTCAGGCCGCTGGCGTCGCCGCCCTTGGCCCCGCCGGCCCGCGGGCCGCCGCGGCGCTGGACGACGTGGGTGAGCTCGTGGGCGACCTGCTCTTTGCTCGGGCGGGCGCTGGCGAAGGCGATGACCTCGCCCTGGGCGGCGGCGCCGGCGTCGATGGCCCCCAGCGCGGCGGCTTGGCCGAAGAAGCAGCGCACGCCGCCGAAGTCTTCGCCGAAGCTGGCCTCGAGCTGGGCGCGGAAGGGCAGGGGGCCGCCGGCGCCAGCGGTGGCCTGCCGCATGGCGCCGCGGGCGCCCAGCGCGGCGCTCTGGGCGCTGTTGCCGCGCCCCGCGCCGGCGCTGGTGGAGGAGGGGACCGCGAGGTCTTGGGCGGGGGTCGGGCGGGCGGCGGCGCGGGCGAAGGCCATGGGGGCGGCTCCAGAGGCGGGGGCGGCGGGGTCGGGCGGGGCCCCAGCGGCCAGGCATGGCGCGGCATTCGCGGGCTGTGACAGGTGGCTTTCAATGAAACCGGGGATGGTGTGGGGGGCGTCGCTCTCGCAGATCGCCGGCAATTGCAGCGGAGGCGGGCGCCCCGTCGGCTGCGCCGCCGGCGCCCGTCCTCCCGGCTCGGGCGGTCGCCCTCGGTCGGCGGGGCCGACCGGGCCTGCGGCCCGCCGTCCGGCCGGGCTGGCGCGCGCGAGGCGGGTGGGCGGGGCGCCTGCGCAGATCAGCCGGCGGCGGGGCTGTGGGCCGCGCACCAGGCCGCCCACCGCGCCGAGAGGGCCTCGGCCTCGGCTGGCCTCGCCTCGATCATCTGGGCGACCAAGCTGTTGTCCGCCGACTGGCGACTTGGGAAGAAGAGTATATGTTGCCAACATGTATTGGCCCGGAATCCCGTACTTCGTCACCGACAGAGTCGTTGCCGCGTAGTATATGACCATCCCCCCGTCGGACTGCAAGACCAACCGGCGGTCAGACTTGTGTCAGGCACGCTTCCGGCGACCCCGCTCTCCGCAACGGTGGCGCCGGGCTTGTCGTACCGCCCACTGTCATCGAACCAACACTCCCCACCCGGGCGAGTGTACGCTACGGTGCTCCCGCAACCGGGGACCGCTACCCCGTACCCGGCACGAACTAATGTTGCCGTTGTGTTGGGGGGGGGGCTGTATGCCCGACTGGGTAAAGGCTGCGGGCGAGGGTCGGCTGCGCTGCCCGGCGGGAGGGCCGACGAGCGGTTCGGGGATAACATTGGGCGAACAATTCAGTGTGCGAAACCAGACGAACCTGCGCGCGCACAGCTCCGGGGACATGGTGGATGGCGGCGCCGGAGCTGTAGAGGTACTCCTCGCACAGGTTCGGCGCCTCCCTGGTCCGAACCGAACGGGAGCGAGAGATGCTACATATCGAGAGGATGGTTTGGATCTTTGTGGGCGGCGTCGGCTGTTCATCCGGCGACACGGGCGGCAAGGATGACACCCTCCGCGAGCGCCTCACCGAGCCCACCACGGGCATGGACTTGATGCGGATCGAGGCCAGCAGCTTCGACATCGGCTGCGCCTCGGCCCACAGCGAGGACGGCTGCGCCGACGGGCCGCCGGTCACGCGGGTCACCCTGACCCACGACTATTACCTGGGGCAGACCGAAGTGACCCAGGCGCAGCACCGCGCCCTCGGGCTGAGCAACCCTTCGGTGTCGCCGGACTGCGGGGACGCCTGCCCGGTCGAGGGCTTGAGCTGGAACCACGCCGCCGCCTTTGCCAACGCGCTGTCGGAGGCCGGCGGCCACCAGGCCTGCTACGCCTGCACCGGCGCTGAGACGGACCCGGTCTGCGTCGTTCCCAGCAGCCCCTACGACTGCGATGGCTACCGCATGCCCACCGAAGCGGAGTGGGAGGGCGCCGCGCGGTGCGGCCACGACAACGCCTACGCGGGCGGCGACGCGCCGCACGGCTATAGCTGGGGCGATGGCAACAGCGAGGGGGCCAAGCACGAGGTCCGCCAGCTGCACGCGAACGACTGTCAACTCTATGACATGTCGGGGAACGTATGGGAGTGGACCCACGACCT
>JBJONS010000755.1:0-7031 GCA_046051725.1 Pseudomonadota bacterium
CGCCCGCGCCGGCCGCGCCCGCGCCGGCCGCCCCGCATCCCGCCGACCCCCACGGGCCAGGGGCCGTGTCGAGCGCCGCGGTGCCCGCCCCGGCGGCGGTCGCCGCGCCCGTCCTGCAGCCGAACGCGGCCGTCGAGGATGACCTGCAGGTGCGCATCTCCTCCGATCCGCCCGCCGCGGGCGCGACGGCGTCGACCGACGAGGGGCCCGCCTCCTCCCCCGACCCAGCGGCGGCGACCCCGCTGCGGCTGCCCCCCAAGATGCAGGCGGCCATGGGCGAGATCTTCGCCGCGCACGCCGCCGGCGGAGAGACGACCATCAACGCCGACTTCCTCGCCCAGCACGGCGGTGAGCTGGCCGGCGGGCTGCTGCGCGGCCTGCTGCAAGAGGTCCTGCCGCCGAGCATCGAGCTCGACGTCACCGTGCCGCAGCCCGGCCCCGACGGCCAGTCGGTCACCCCGACCCCGATGAAGGTCAAGGTCGACCTCGGCAGCGTGCTCAGCGGGCTGTTCCGCCCGCGCCCGGCCGCCGCGCCGGCCGCCGCTGCCCCGACCCCGCCTGCTGCGCCGCCCGACGAGCCCGCGGGGGGCTGAGCGCCGGGCGCCGCCGCCCGCTTGGGGCCCTCAGGTGTCGGACCAGGCCGCCTCGTCGATGCCCAGGGCCGCGCAGAGGGCGCGAAATGGCGCCTCTGGCGGTGAGAAGAAGCGCAGGCGCTCACCGGTCCGCGGGTGGGTGAACCCGAGGCGCGCGGCGTGCAGCTGCTGGTGGGCGACGCCCCCGGCCAGCGCCCGGGGCAGCGCCCGCCCGCCGCCGTACAGCGGATCGCCGACCATCGGCAGGCCGAGGTGCAGCATGTGGGCGCGGATCTGGTGGGTGCGCCCGGTCTCGAGCCGGCAGCGCAGCAGGCTCACCACCCCGCCTTCACGATCCCCCGCGACGCCAAAATGCCCCTCAGCGAGCCGCTCCCAGTGGGTGACCGCCCGGCGCCCCTCCGCGCGCACCGCGAAGCGCAGGCGGTCGTGGGGGTGGCGGCCCAGCGGGGCGTCGACCGTGCCGGCCGGGCCGGGGCTGCGGCCAAAGACCAGCGCGAGGTAGCGCCGCTCGACGCTGTGCGCGGCGAGCTGGGCGCCCAGCGCGGCCATGGCTTCGGGCGTGCGCGCCGCCATCATCACGCCGCTCGTGCCCTTGTCGAGGCGGTGCACGATGCCCGGCCGCGTGGGATCGACGGCATAGGCGCTGTCCTCGGGCAGGGCCTCGCTGAGCAGGTGCAGCAGCCCGTGCACCAGGGTGCCGTCCTGGTGGCCCTTGGCCGGGTGCACCACGAGCGCCGCCGGCTTGTGAATGACCACCAGGTCGTCGTCGAGGTGCAGCACCGACAGGTCGAGGTCCTCGGCCACCAGCGCGCTCGGCGGGGGCGGCGGCACCCAGAGCTCGACCCGCTCGCCGCCCCGCAGCGCGTGGCTCGGCTTGTCGACCACCCGGCCGTCGACCCGACAGCGCCCGTCCTTGATGAGCGCGGCGATCCGGCTGCGGGTCAGCGGCAGGCGGTCGGCGAGGCCGGCGTCCAAGCGGCCGGCCGGCGCGAGCAGGGCGTGCGCGGCGGGGCCGGCCGGGGCGGGCGCGTCGACCATCTCAGCCCCGGTGCGCCTTGTACTGCTCCATAAAGCCCTCGACGACGCCCCGATCCGCGACGCCCAGCGCCTCGGCCACCTGCTTGAGGTAGCCGCGGACGAAGGTCGCGTTGGGCAGGCGCTCGAAGTCGTCCTCTTCGATGGCCAGCAGGAAGCGGCTGGAGATCCGCGTGGTGCGGACCAGGTCTTCGAGGCTCATCTCGCGCAGCTGCCGCACCTCTTTGAGGAAGCGGCCGCTGAGGCCGTGGCGGCGGGCGATCCGCCCGACGTCGTCGAGCTGCGGCTCGTCCGGCGCGGCGCTCAGCACGCGCAGGCTGTGCGTGCGCTCGACCTCGACCGAGGGCTCGTCGCCGTCATCCTCGACCACCGCCGCCTCGCGGTGCGCCTCGGATCGCCCGGTCACGTTGCCGAGCACGCCGCTGAGCCAGGCGCGGGCGGCGCTCGCTGGGGCAGCGGGCTTGGCGGCCACGCGCGGGGGCGCGGGCGCCGGCACGTCGGAGACCGAGGGCAGCAGGTCCTCTTCCGCCTCATCCTCGCCGAGCCAGTCGTCGAGGCTGGGGCCGGGCTCGGGCGCCTTGGGCGCGGGCCGCGGCGCCGGCCGGGGCGGGGGCTTCGGCGCGGCGACAGAGGGCAGGGGCAGCGAGACCGAGACGCTCGGCGGCTCGTCGGCGGTGGGGCGCTCGGGCGCGGTGGGGCGCTCGGGCGCGGGGGCGCGCGCCGCGGGCGTGCGCTCGTTCACGTCCTCGCTGAGGCTGATCACGCGGGGCGCGGCGACCTGCGCGGCCGGGGTGGCCTCGTCCTCGCGCTCGGGCGTGGCGACCACCGCCACCGGGCGGGTGATCCCCGGGGCGGCGGCGGCACCGGCGCGCGGGGCGCGGGCAGGGGCACGACCGGCGCGGGCGGCGGCGGCACCGGCGCGCGGGCGGCTTTGAGCGTCGGGTCGGGGAGCGGATCGCCCACCGGCAGGTCGGTCAGGGCCCGGAGGACGGCCACCGCCAGCGGCGCGATGGGGTCGACCAGCGACCAGCGCGCCTGGTCCCACAGGCCCTCGGCGTCGGTGGGCAGCTCACCCTCGACCGCCCGCCGAAACGCGTCGTAGCGGCGGCGGCGGGCCTGATCGCCCAGCACGTCGATGGCCTCGCGCAGCTCTCGCTCTTGGGCCTCGAGGATGCTGACGTCGGCGCCTTGCTTTCGCGCCGCGCGCAGACGGCGCACGAGCTCCGCCAGCCGCCGTTGGTAGGCGGCCCGGATCTTCTCGGGCGGCGCGTCGGCTTCTACGCCGAGCATCTCATAGAAGCCCTGGGACATTCCAAAGCCCTAACCGTTGGCCGCCTGGGCTGCGAGGGCCGCCTCCAGGGCGGTGAACAGCGGCCCCTCCTCCTCCGCCAGCACGGCCCGCGGGTCCACCCGCAGCGCGCCCCGTTGGGTCCGGGTCAACACCGCGGGTTCTCCGCAGCGCAGCGCCGCCGCGAGCGCCTCGAGCGCGGGCCCGCGCAGGCACAGCACCGGGCCGGGCAGCCCGCCGTCCGCGCCCGCGCCGCCGCCGACCGGCGCGCTGTCCTCCTCGACCGCGAGCTGCAGGCCCGCGGCCGCCGCCGCCGGGCCGAGCTGGTCGGCCAGCCGCTCGACCACCGCGCGCAAGGCCCCGGCGGACCGGGCCGCCAAGGCCGCGACGGGCACCACATCCCCCCGCAGGTGCACATCGAGGGTGGCCTCGAGCGCCGCGAGCCGCAGCTTGTCCACCCGCAGCGCCCGGTAGAGCGGGTGGCGGGCGCAGGCCTCGACCAGGGCCGGCGCGCCGGCGATGATCCCCGCCTGGGGCCCGCCGAGCAGCTTGTCGCCCGAGAAGCAGACGAGGTCGGCCCCCTCGGCAATGGCCCGGGCCACGTCATCCTCCTCGCGCGGCTGCCCGACGGGGCCCACGCGGCCCCCGCCCAGGTCCTCGATGAGGGGCAGGCCCGCAGCGCGGGCGACCGCCACCAGCGCCGGCCGGTCCGGGCGGGCGACGAAGCCGGTCATGTGGAAATTGCTCGGGTGGACCCGCAGCAGCGCGCCGGTCTGCGGGCCGATCACCGCCGCGTAGTCGCCGGCCCGGGTGCGGTTGGTGGCCCCCACCTCGACCAGCCGCGCGCCGCCCTCCGAGATCACTTCAGGCACGCGAAAGCTGCCGCCGATCTCCACCAGCTCGCCGCGGCTGACGACCACCTCGCGCCCCCGGCACAGGGCGGTCAGCGCGAGCAAGACCGCGGCCGCGCCGTTGTTCACGGCGAGGGCCGCCGGCGCCCCGACCAGGGCCTGCAGGGGCGTGGCGACCCCCTCGAGCCGCCCGCCGCGCCGCCCGGTCTCCAGCACCAGCTCGGCGTTGCAGTAGCCCGCGCCCACCCGGGCCAGCGCGGCCTGGGCGTCGGCGTGCAGGGGCGCCCGGCCCAAGTTCGTGTGGAGGATGACGCCGGTGGCGTTGATCACGCGCCGCATGCGCGGAGGGCGCCGGGCCCGCTGGCCGAGCGCCGCGGCCAGCGCGGTGGCCAAGGCCGCGGCCCCCCGTGGCGGGTCCCCGGCGCGCCGGCGCCCGCGCTCCTCGTCGAGCAGGGCCCGGGCGGCGGCGCGGGCCGCCGGCTCCCCCGGGGTCGCCCCCGCCTCTGCCACGAGGCGCTGCACGCTCGGCAGCCCCCGCAGGTCCGCCCCCTCCGCTTGCCCGCCCATCTGGCCCCCTGCGCGCTGAGGCCGCGCTCCCGGACGTTATCCTGCCGCCGCCCGACCTCCCTCGGCCGGGCGCGGGGCGCCCATCACCACCCTCGTCTACCTCTGCTCGGCGGCCCTGTGCGCCGGCCTCGCCGCCCGCACCGGCCTCGCCGCCCGCCATGATCCCGTGCACCGGGCCTTCGCCCTGCTCGGCTTCCTGGTCGCCGTCTGCTTCGCCAGCTTCACCCTGGCGCCCTTCCCGGGCCTGGGCGGGCTCTGGGGGGCCTACGCCGCCAGCGGCGCCCTGCTGCCTGCAGCGACCTGGAGCTTCTTCTCGCGCTTCTTCGGCCGCGAGCACGCCCTGGTGCGCCAGACCCGCCTGTTCTGGACGCTGTCGGTGCTCGGGGTCGGCGTGTACTTGGTGGTCGACCCGCTGCTGCCCGCCGCTGAGGCCGGCGGCAGCGCGCCGGACGTGCTGCTCGGCATCGCCACGCTCGCCGCCTTCGTCGCGACCTTCCAGCGCCTGCGCCGCGAGCACGAGCAGGCCGACACCCACGTCCAGCGCGTCCGCATCCGCTCGCTCGGCGCGCTGCTGCTGCTGGCGACCGCGATCACCGCGCTCGAGCAGCTCGTCCGCACGCTCGGCCCGGTGGGGCCCGCCCCCGGCGCGGGCCTGCTGCAGCGCGCGCTCTCGGCCCAGGGCAGCCTGCCGCCGATGGGCGCCTTGCTCGGCAGCCTGTTCATCTACGTGCTGCACCTCGTCGTGCAGCTCTACCGCTTGGTCGATGTCAACGAACTGCTGGCGCGCCTTTTCGTGCTGCTCAGCGGTGCGCTGCTCATCGTGGGCACCCAGGGGGTTTTTCTCGGCTTGGCCGGTGATCTGCGCGCGCACCCCCTCCACGGCGCCTTTCAGCTGCTGCTCGCCGCGCTCGCCTTCCTCGCGGTGCAAGGCCCGCTGACCACCGCGCTGGAGCGCATCGCCGGCGACCTGCTCAACCGGCCGGGTCGGCGCCTGCTGCTCGCGATGCGGGAGGTCGATGGCGGCCTGCCCCGCGCCATCTCGCTCGACCAGCTCAGCGATCAGCTGCTCTCTCCCCTGGTCGCCTCGGGGAGGGTGCGGCTCGCCAGCCTGTACCTCTGGGACCAAGGCCAGGGGAGCTACCGCCTCCACCAGAGCCGGGGCAGCGTCACCCGTCCCCTCCTCTGGGCCGTCGGCCCCTCGGCCTTCGTCGACGCCCTGCGCACCGCCGGCAGCGGACTGCAGCGCAGCCCCGGCCAGGGTGAGCTCGGCGCCGATCTCGCGGCGGTCCGCACGCTCGACGCGATGGACGCCGACCTCTGCTTGCCCTTCCGCAGCGGCGGCCTGGTGCTGGGCTGGCTCAACCTCAAGGCCGAGGTCGGCAGCGAGGGCTTCTCGCGCGACGAGCGGCGCCAGCTGCGCGCGCTGGTGGGCCGGGCCTCGGTGATGCTGCAGAACATCCACAGCTTCCGGGCGATGGAGGAGCAGCAGCGCCTCGCCGCCTTGGGCACGATGGCGGCGGGCCTCGCCCACGAGATCCGCAACCCGCTCGCGGGCATCAAGGGCGCGGCCCAATACCTCCAGACCGGCGCCGACGACGTCGATCCCGACGAGCTGCGCGACTTCTTGGGCGTGATCGTCGCCGAGACCGACCGCCTCGCCGGCGTGGTCACGCAGTTCCTCGACTACTCGCGCCCCTACGTCATCCACGCCGAGGAGCTCGATCCCGGCGCGCTGGTGCGGGCGGTGGTCGAGCTGCGGGCCCAGGGCGGCCTGCCCCCGGGGGTCAGCCTGCGGGCCGAGGGCAGCGGAGCGCTGCCGCCGCTGCGCGCCGACGCCGACAAGCTGCGCCAGGTGCTGCTCAACCTCATCAACAACGCCATCGACGCCAGCCGCGGCGGCGGGCCGGTGGTCGTGCGGGCGCGCACCGTGCAGATCGAGCGGGCGGGGGAGGAGGCGGCGCCCCAGGTCGAGCTGAGCGTCGAGGACAGCGGCGCCGGCGTGCCCGAGGCGGAGGCGGCGCGCCTGTTCACGCCCTTCTTCACCACCAAGCCGCACGGCACCGGCCTCGGGCTGGCCATCAGCCGGCGCCTCGTCGAGGCCCATGGGGGCGAGCTGCGCCTGCGGAGCTTCGGGGGGCCCGGCGCCTGCTTCCAGGTGCTGCTGCCGGTCCGGCCGCTGGACCACCGCCCCGACGAGGCCGTGCAAGGAGGTGAAAGCCCATAACACTCTGCTGGGCGTCTTTCTCCTCCTTACGTATCGCACCGAGGGGGGCTGTTGCTGGGGCATGTTGGGTCCGTCCCCACACACAGAGGTGACCCCATGACCCCGACCGTTCGCCCGCTCCGCTGCGCAGCCCTCCTCCTCTCGGTGCTCTTCGCCCCGCTGCTGGCCAGCCCCGAGGCCGCCGCCCGCCCCCGGGCCGTGGTCCACGCCGAGGTGGGCGGCCCGGGCGCGCCGACCACCCCGCCATCCCCACGTTGGGACCCCGCGGCGCGGGCGGCGGCCGATGACGTGATGCAGCTCGAGACCGACCTCGAGCGGGCGGGTCTGCGCCCCGAGCAGGCCGCCCTGCTGCAGCTGCAGCCCGATCACGCCGCCTGGATGGCGCTCAGCCCCGCCACCAGCGGCGCGCCGACCGCCGGCCGCGGCGGCTGCGCCGAGGCCCGCGGGCTGCCCCTGCCCGGCCGGCCCAGCGC
>JBJONS010000756.1:0-4797 GCA_046051725.1 Pseudomonadota bacterium
AGACCGGCCTACCGGCCGCCCTCCGGCCGCCCTGGCGCGGCGGGGCTCCGCGGCGGGGGCCGCTCCGCCCGCTCCGGAAGCGCCCCCGGCTCCGCCCGCCCGGCCCGCAGCAGCGCGAGCAGGCAGGCCACCCAGGGCAGGTAGACATAGCCCATCAGCACGGCGATCCCGACGTGCATGGCCCCGATGAGGGCCACCATCGGCGCCCGGGCCGGCCGCCACAGCAGCAGAGGCCCAGCCAGCTCGATGAGCAGCGCCGCGGCGGCGAGGCCCGCCGCCAGCTCTTGCCGCGCCGCCACAAAAAGGCGCGGTGCGGCCAGCCAGGGCGGCGCCAGCAGCCCGCGCTCGAGCAGCAGCAGGGCGTGGGCTTGGGGCTCGAGCCAGCCGGCGCCGTTCGCCAGCAGCTTGGCCAGGCCGGCGAGCAGGTAGGCCCCGGCGGCGGCCCCCCAGGCGCCTTCGTGGGCGCCGCGGGCGGGGTCTGCGCGGTCCATGCGCGCGCCGAGCGCCCCGCAGAGCAGCAGGGCCGAGGGCAGGTGCTTGCCGTGCTGCACGCCGGGGCCGTCGACGAGGTGCTCCATGAGCGCGTTGAGCGCGAGCGGCGCCAGCGTGGCCAGGGTCGGGCCGAGGCTCCAGGGCGCCCGCAGCCAGGCCCGCAGCCCCAGCAGCCCGACGAGCAGGGCGCCGCCCGCCGCCGCCGGGTGCAGCTGGCGGGCCAGGGCGTCGGCCGCCCCGAGCTGAAGCAGCCCGAGCGCGCCCGCCCACAGCGCCGCCGCGGCGCGGCCCCCACGCGCGGCGGGCGGCAGCGCGGGCGGGGCGCTCAGCGGGGCCAGGCCGACCCCCGCTGGAGCACCCGCTCCTCGACCTGCGGACCGCCCGGGCCGGGCCGCACCAGCAGCACGCCGATCTCGACCGGCAGGGGGCCGGGGCCGGCCCGCAGGCGCCCGCGCACGTGCTCTGATTGTTGATCAAAGACATAGAGCATCGAGCAGGGCACGTCGGGCGGCGGGCGGAAGGCCGCGGGGTCGAGGTCGGCGAAGGCGACGTAGTCGCGCAGATCGGCCTGCTGGCCGTCGACCCGGACGAGCGGCACCGCCCCGTGGTCGCGCTGACCGAGGTCGGCGTACATGGTGTAGCGCGACCAGGGGTAGACCTCGCCGAGGACCACGCCCCCTCCGGCGACCAGGGCGAGGGACACGAGGCCGGCGCGGTGCGGGCTCACCCGTCGAGGCCCACGGCGGGCGACAGGTCGGGCAGCTCGATGCCCCAGGTCGCCCGCGCGGCGCGCAGCGCGTCGGCGAAGCGGGGCGCCAGCGGCGGCCCCCGGCGCAGCAGGGCCGGGTCGGGGTCGAGCGTGAGCACCCCATGGGTGCCCGTGTCGGTCCAGCGCAGCGCCGCCGGCGCGGCCCGGGCCTGGGGTGCCGCCTGCCAGACCCCTCGCGCGTCGGGCAGCAGCGGCAGCGGCGGCGGCTCGGGGCGCGGCGGGGCGGCGACGTGGTGCAGGTGGGCGTTCACCACCCGCCGGTGGTCGATGGCCGGCAGCAGGGCGCGCTCGAGCTCTTCGGCCCGCAGGCGCAGGGGCGCGCCGGCCCGCAGCGCCCGGTCGACGAGGTGCAGCGGCGGGCCCGGGCTGACCGCCTCGAGCAGGCTCAGCCCGGCCGAGAAGCGCGCGTTGAGCTCGGTGGGCACGAAGGCGCCGTCCAGCGTGGCGATCCCGTCGATCGAGAAGCCGCCGACCCAGCCGAAGGTCGCCCGCAGGTGCGCGCCGACCGCCCGGGCCAAGGCCCGCAGCTCGGCCCGCAGCGCCCAGCTCGGCTCCCAGGTGGTCGCCATGCCGCAGAGCACGAAGCGGCCGGTCGGGGGCTCGCGCAGCACGATCATCTCCATCGGGCGCAGCGCGCAGACCCCGTCGGGCAGCACCATCGCCTGAATGGCGCAGGGCACGCCCGCGAGGTGGGGCATCACCCGCACCTTCGCGCAGCGGCCGGCCAGGGTCGCCAGCGCCGCCGCCGCGCTGGCCGCGTCGTGCACGTGGCGGGTGGTCAGCGCCCCGCCCTCGATGGTCGTGGTGTTGTCGCCGGCCCAGACCGTGCCCGCCCCCTGGTCGAGGCGCGCCGCGGCCGCCGCGGCCTCGGCCAAGGGCACCACCGCGCAGGGGGCGCGGGGCACCCCGAGCTGGTCCCACAGGGCGTCGATCGTGGTCTTGTCCTCCAGCGCCCGGCGGGCGGCCGGGTCGACCCCGCCCCACAGCGGGCGGCCGGCCACCGCGCGCAGGTCGGCGGCGTGCGGGCAGAGCACCAGGGCCTGGCCCTCGGGGTCGACCTGGTCGACAAAAGCGCGCAGCCCGTCGGACGCCGCGCCCATCAACAGCTCGTAGCGCTGAAACTCGCGGATGAAGTCGTCGCCGGCCGCGCCGGCCTCGCCCTGCTCTTCGGCCACCCAGGTCGGCAGGTGGGCGGGCAGCGCGCCCCGGCCGCGCCGGACCGCCGCCACGCCGAGCACGGTCGCCCCGAGCTGGTCGAGCTGCTCGATCACGCTGCTCGCCGCGCCCAGCCGGGGCCAGGCGAGGATCAACGGCTGGCGGGCCAGCGCGGCCTGCAGGGGGCCCCAGAGTCCGTGCAAGCTCATGGCGCCCCCTTGCCCCGGTGCACGGCGTAGACCACCGCGGCGCGGGCGCAGGGCTGGGTGAGATCGCCCTGGTGCAGGGTGACCTCGGCCATCGCGACCCGGCCGCCGGCCCGCAGCAGCCGGGCTTCGCCGACGAGCGCGAGGCCGGTCGCCGCCGGGCGCAGGTAGTCGATGCGCAGATCAATGGTGCTGACGCGGTCTTCGGCGGCCACCTGGCCAAAGACCGCGAGGCCGCCGGCGACGTCGGCCAACGTCGCCAGCACGCCCCCGTGCACGGCCGGGCGGAAGGGGTCGCCGGTCAGCTCGGGGCGCGGGGGCAGGCGCACCCGGGCGGCGCCGGCCGCGAGCTGCTCGACCCGCAGGCCGAGGTGGGCGTGCAGGGGGATCTGGCGCTCGAACAGGTCGCGCAGCGCCGCCTCGCGGGCGGGCGCCAGCGGCGCGGGGCCGGCCGCGGCCTCGGCGGGCAGCGGCGCGGGGCTCAGGTCGGTCGTCGCGGTCGTCATGGGCACCCCGCGGCGCGCTTAGCACCGCGCCCCGCCCCGGGCTCAGGCGGCGCGGCCGGCCAGCACCCAGGTGCCGCCGGGGCGCTGCTCGTCGGACCAGGCGGCCCGCTCGGCGAGGCCGACGACCTGCAGGCTCTCGGCGAGGGTGCGGCGCTCGAACCAGATGCGCCGGTTCGGCCGGGCCCAGATGGGGTCGTCATAGCCGCGCATGCGGTGAATCGGGTGGTCGAGCAGGTCGACATGAAGCACCAGCAGGCCGCCTTCGGCGAGCAGGCTGCCGAGCCCGTCGAGCAGCAGGATGCCCTCGTCCTCTTCCTCGACGCAGCCGCCGAACAGCACCACGTCAAAGGGCTCGGCGTCGAGCTCGGCCAGGGACTCGACCACCGGCAGCGGGCCGAGGCGGCGCTCCATCCACCGGCGGCGGCGGGGGTCGGGCTCGACCCCGACGACCTCGAAGCCCGCCCAGCGGGCCGCGGCGAGGCGGTCGCCCCAGCCGCTGCCGATGTCGAGCAGGCGCAGGGGACGGCCGGGCGCGGCGCCGTCCAGCGCGGCCCGCACCCGCAGCAGCAGCTGCTCGTGCCGGAGCAGCGCGGCGTGCAGGCGGCCCTCGTCGGGCGGCAGGGGGCCGGGCGCGTGGGCGCCGACCTCGGCCTCGGCCTCGTAGGTCTGCAGGGCGGCGTCCGACGGCGGGCGCAGCACCCGCACCAGCCCGCAGCCCGCGCAGCGCGCCCAGGTCCGCAGCGCGTCGAGGTGCTGGGCCCCGGGGACCCGGTCGGCCAGCGTGCCGGCCCAGACCGGCTCGGCCTCGACCGCCCCGCAGCAGGGGCAGTCGGCCTGGGCGAACTCGCCGATCCAGGCGGTGGAGCTGGGCGCGGCGGCCCCGAGGGTCTCGGCCCAGGGCATGACCGCGAGCCGCCCGTCGGCCCGCAGCGCCGAGCGGAATTGCGGCAGGGCCTCGCCGGGCAGGCCCAGCCGGGCCAGGCCCGCGGCGAGCTGCAGGGTGGCGACGGGGTGGCCGGGGCACTCGCGCAGCAGGCGCTCGGCCAGGGCGCAGGCGCTCGCTGGGTCCTCGGGCAGCAGGTGGCTGGTGTCGCTGAGGACGGCGTGCAGCTCGTCCTCAAAGGAGCGGTGCGTGGAGCGTGTGGGCATGGCCCCAGATCGGCCCCGGCGGCGCCGCCTTGAGCTGGGCCGCGTGCGATAGGCCCGGGTCCGGAGGCCGCCCGTGCCCGACGCCCCCCCGCGACCCGGCCTGCTCTCGCACCCTGCCGGACGGATCGGCCTGCTCGCCTCGCTCTACTTGAGCCAGGGCCTGCCCTACGGCTTCTTTGTCCAGGCCCTGCCGGTCCTGCTGCGCGAGCGGGGGCTGTCGCTTGCGCTGATCGGGGCCAGCAGCGGCCTCGCCTTGCCCTGGGCGCTCAAGTTCCTGTGGGCCCCGCTGGTCGACCGCCTCGGCCTGCCCGCGCTCGGCTGGCGCCGCACCTGGCTGCTCCCGCTGCAGGGCGCGGCGGTCTTGGCCCTGGTCGGCTTCGCGCTCACTCCGCCCGAGCTGGCCATCTATGTGCTGGTGGGCGGTGTGTTGCTCCTCAACCTGCTGTCGGCGACCCAAGACATCGCCACCGATGGGCTGGCGGTCAGCGCGCTGCGGCCCGAAGAGCGCGGCCTCGGCAAC
>JBJONS010000757.1:0-6252 GCA_046051725.1 Pseudomonadota bacterium
CGAGCTTGGCGGTCAGCTCCGCCTGAAACTGAGGCTCCAAGGCCGCGACCGTCAACAAGCCACCATCCGCGCAGCGGTAGCAGGCGTAGGTCGACAGGGCCCCGGTCAGGGGGGCCGCGCCCGGCGCGGGCGGCGCGCCGATCGCCGCTTCGGCCACCACCGGGGCGATCAGCGAGAGCGCGCCCGCGGTCATCGAGACGTCGAGCCAGGCGCCGGCGCCGGTGCGGGCCCGGCGCAGCAGCGCGGCGGTGATCTGCAGGGCCGCCGACAGCGCGCCCCCCGCGAGATCGGCCACCTGCACCGGCGGCGGCTTGGGCGCGCCGGTCGAGGCGTCAGACAGGCCGAGGATGCCCGCCAGGCCGATGTAGCCGAGGTCGTGGCCCGGCGCGTCGCGCAGCGGCCCGGTCTGGCCAAAGCCGGTGATGCTGGCCACGACGAGCCCGGGGTGGCGCGCGCGCAGGCGCAGGGGGTCGAGGCCCAGGCGCTGCAGCACGCCGGGGCGGAAGCCCTCGATGAGCACGTCCGCCTCGGCGATCAGCGCCTCGACCAGCGCCCGATCCGCCGGGGCCTTGAGGTCGGCGGACATCGAGCGCGCACCGGCGTTGATGGCCGAGAACCACGCGCTGGTGCCGTCATCCAGCAGCGGGGGCAGGTGCCGCAGCCAGTCCCCGCCGGCCGGGTCCTCGACCTTGATGACCCGCGCGCCCAGGCCGCGCAGGTACCAGGAGCACATCGGCCCGGGCAACAAGCGGCTGAGATCGACGATCTTGACGTCCTGGAGAGCGTCTTGGAGCCCTGCGTCCACGGGGAGCCCTAGGCCGCCGGCCGCTGCAGCAGCGCCTGGAGGCGGAGCAGCAGACCGACGTCGCCGACGATGTTCATCGCCCCGGTCAGGTAGGCCCGGGCCGCCGAGCGCGGGCTGCGGACCAGCGCGCCAAACTCCGCGGGCGCGCAGCGGACCTCGCAGTCTTTCGGGCGCCCGTCGCGCGGCTCGACCCGCGTGCGGCCGGCCTCGGCCACGAGCTGCCAGGCGCCGCCCTCAGCGACGTCGAAGCTTACGACAACGCCGTCAGGAAGCACGTCCTCGTGGAGCGCGAGCCGATTCGGCAGCTCGACCTCGAAAAAATGGCGTGGGTCCACCGGCCTCCCTCGACGGAGCAGGCGCAGACCCGCCTCCCCCCTGTCGTGGTACAGGAGCGGACCGCTGCACGTCAAGTGAAGGCCGAAGCGCGGGCCCCATCGGCCCGCGGGTGCGGCCCCGTCTCCCCCCGCGGGATAGGCCGGCCCGGTCCACAGAGGTCTGCATGCAGCGCCCCAATCGCCCACGCCCGCTCTTCATCGTGTCCGACGGGACGGGCGACACCGCAGAGAAGGTGGTGCGCGCCGGACTGCTGCAGTTCTCCGGCTACTTCGTGCACTTGCAGGTCTTCCCCAACGTGACCGAGCCCGAGCAGCTCAACAAGCTCATGGGCCAAGCCGCCCGGGCCGACGCGTTGATGGTCACCACGCTGGTGCGCCCGGCCATGCGCCTCGCCGCGCAAGAGCTCGCCGCCGAGCACCGCGTCCGCCTGATGGATCTCATGGGCAACGTGTTGTCACAGCTCGGCCACTTCCTCGGGGTGCAGCCCGAGGGCATCCCCGGCCGCATGCACCGCGCCGACGAGGAATACTTCCGCCGGATCGAGGCGGTCGAGTTCACGGTCAAGGCCGACGACGGCAAAGAGCCGCGCCTGCTGCACGACGCCGACATCGTGCTCGTGGGGGTCAGCCGCACGTCCAAGACGCCCCTGTCGGTGTTCTTGGCGCACAAGGGCTACAAGGTCAGCAACGTGCCGGTGGTGCTCGACCGACCGCTGCCCCAGATCGTGCACGAGCTCGACCAGCGGCGGATCTTCGGCCTCATCATCGATCCCGAGAGCCTGCGCGACATCCGGCAGACCCGGGTGAAGACCATCGGGCTGCCCGGCCGCACCAACTATGACGACATGGACTACATCCTCGCCGAGCTCGACTGGTCCGAAGAGCTGTTTCGGGCCCACCCGGCTTGGCCGGTCATCGACGTGACGCGAAAGGCCGTCGAAGAGACCGCGGCGCTCATCCTCGGGGTGCTCAGCGAGCGGGGCCTCGACCACGGCGTCGGCGAGGTCGGGCAGCTCTGATGCGCGCGCGGCCACCCAGCACCGCCCCGGCGGCGCGCCCGAGGGGCGCATGATCGGCAGCGTCCTCGACAAGTACGAGGTGATGCAGAAGATCGGCGAGGGCGGCATGGCCACGGTCTACCGGGGCCGGCACGCCGCGCTGAGCCGCGACGTGGCCATCAAGGTGCTGCACCCGCACCTCAGCAGCAGCGAGCGCAACCGCGAGCGCTTCGCCCGCGAGGCCCGGGCCATCGCCCAGCTCGACCATGACAACATCCTCAAGATCTTCGACTACTCGGGCATCGAGAATGACGAGTGCTACATCGTCACCGAGCTCGTCGAGGGGGCCACGCTCCAGGCGCTGATCGCCGAGCAGGGCAAGCTGCCGAGCGAGCTGGTGCTGCTCATCGCCCTGCAGCTGGTGAGCGCGCTCGGCTACGCCCACAGCCTGGGCATCGTGCACCGCGATCTGAAGCCCGAGAACGTGATGGTGCGGCGAGACGGCGCGGTGAAGCTGATGGACTTCGGCATCGCCCGCTTCCTCGACGAGGTGAACCTGACGATGACCGGGGCCCTGGTCGGCAGCCCGGCCTACATGAGCCCCGAGCAGGCCCTTGAGCGCCCGGTGGACCCCCGCTCCGACCTGTTCTCGTTGGGCACCCTGCTCTTTCAAGCGATCAGCGGCCAGCTCCCCTTCTCGGGCAGCAACCCCTCGCTCATCCTGCGCAACATCATCGAGGGCAACCGCCCCGAGGTGCTCGAGGTCTGCCCCGAGGCCAACGGCGGGCTCGCCGACCTGATCGAGCGGCTGCTGCAGGTCGAGCAGAAGGACCGGCCGGCCGACTGCGCGGCGGTCCTGCCCCAGGTCCAGGCCGCCCTCGCCGCGGTCGAGGTCGATCCCAAGGACCCCGCCTGGTCGATCAGCGCCTGGCTGCTCGACCCCGCCGGGGTGGGCGAGCGCCTCAAGGCCCACCTGCGCGAGCTGCTGCTCCGCCAGGGGCGCGAGCGCCTCGCCGCCAACGAGCACCTCAGCGCGCTGCGCGCCTTCAACCGCCTGCTGTCGATCGACGAAGACAACGCCGAGGTGCTGCACCTCGTCCAGTCGATGCACACCATCGGCGCGGTCGAGCCCCGTCCGCGGCCGCCGCTGCCCTGGGTGGCGGGGGCCGTCGCGCTCGCGATGGGCGCGGGGCTGGCCTACCTGCTGTGGCCGGCGCCGCCGCGCGGCCTGAGCGGGGCCGAGGCGGTGGCCGAGAGCCCGATCGAGACCCCGCTGGTGGTCGAGGAGCCCGGCGAGGACCCCGGCGAAGAGCCCGCCCTGCCGCCCACGCCGGCCCCGACGCCCGGACCGGCGCCCGTCGAGGCGAAGGCGAGCAAAATGACGCCAGGCAAGGCACCGCCGCCGCGCCCGACCACCGGTCCGGGGCCCGCCGACGCCGCGGTGCGCCCGACGGCGCCCGGGCGGATCACGGTGGTGGTGCCAGGATCCTGGGGGAACATCTGGGTCGACGACAAGCTGCTCGGCCGGACCGGCGAGGTCGGCGCGATGGAGGTGAGCCCCGGCCGCCACACGCTGCGGGTCGAGAACGACCTGAGCCTGGCCTGGGAGCGCCCCTTTGAGATCGCGCCCGGCGAGCAGCTCGACTTCAGCCCGCCGCTGCTGCCCAAGCCGGCGCTGGCCCTGCTGCCGCCCGGCCTCGACCCGGCCTGCACCGTGACCGTCGACGGCGCCAACCGCGGCCCGGTCAGCGCGAACAGCGAGGGGCTGACCATTCGCGATCCCCGGACCGTGCACTCGATCCGGGTCACCTGCCCCGACGGCGACGAGCGCAGCGCCCGGCTGGAGCCGGTCCGGCCCGGATCGGTGTTCACGGTCCCCCTGCGCTGAGCCCCGCGCCGTTAGCAGGGCGCACCGCGGGCCCTCCGCGTTGACCCTGACAGCGCTGTCGTGGGTCTGCCCTCCTCCACCCCAGCCCTTCGGCGGAAACGACGCAATGCGCGCCGTCCTCCCCAAGACCCGAGCCTGGCACGCCGCTTGCTGTGCGTTGGGCTTGACCGGCTGCCCCTTCGTCCTCCCGCTCATTGAAGAGCAGGAGAACGAAGCGCCCGTCATCGTCGAGAGCGACCCGCGCGACGGTGAAGAGCTGGAGCTGAGCATGGAGGGGACCGTGGCCTTCGTCGTGGTTGAAGACGCCAATGACATCGATCAGGTCACGTTTTTGTGGACCATCGAGCGCAGCGGCGAGCAGGGCAGCACCACCCCCATCGTCGACGGGCCGCGGCGGGGCAGCGCGCTGCGCCTCGACCCCGATCCGCGCTTCGAGGGGCGCCTGCTGACCGTCCGGGCGACCGACGGTTTTGGCGAGTCGGCCCGCCGCGAGTGGATCTTGCGCGTGCCGGAGCTGTCCCGATGAGCCGCGCCCACCTGCTCTGTACGCTGGCCGGGGCGCTGGCCGGCGCCGGCTGCGCGTCGGGCGCCGACATGGCCAAGGCCTTCGACAGCGCGGCCGACTCGGCGGCCCGGGTCCGCACGCTGCGGGTGGACGTGCACCCCGGCGGCAGCAGCGGGCTCGAGCCCCAGACCTGGGAGGCCGAGCCCGGCCAGACCCGCGGCCTCGAGGTCGAGCTGGCGGCGACCGTCGTCTATGGAGGCCGGGTCACGGGCTTTCGGGTGAACCCCTACGCCGACATTGGCGTGCCTGGCGAGCAAGACGTGCCGGTGATCGCGCGGATCGAGGCGACCGCCACCCAGGGCATCTCGGGCGCGCGGGTGCTGACCGGCGCGGACGGGACCTTCTCGCTGCCCTTGCCGGCCGACCTCGAGTACCTCGTGGCGGTCATCCCCGAAGATCCCGTCCGGCTCCCGCCGCTGATCCTCGCGGCCTCGAACCTCGCCGAGACCTGGACCGCCGACCTGCAGCTCGGCTTCGGCGTCCCGGTCTACGGGCGCATCCTCCAGGCCGACGACGCCCCGGCGCCGGGCGGCCTGAGCGTGGCCGTGCTCGATCCGGGCACGGGCATCATGGGCTCGCCGGTGGCGGTCGACGCGGACGGCTACTACCAGGTGCGCGCCACCCCCGGCGAGATCGTGCTGGTGTTCGATGACGAGGACGGGACGGGCCCCAACCCGCGGGTCGAGGTCGAGGTCACCGTCGAAGAGGACACCCCGCTGCGCCGCGACGTGACCATCGGCACCATTCGATCGGCGCGGGTCCACGGCCAGGTCTACGACGAGGACGGGCGGACCCTCGCCGACGCCGAGCTGCGCTTCCGCCCCGTCGCGCTGGACGGCATCCCCTACCCCGTCGACTTCAGTCGGACGACCGAGACCGATGGCAGCGGCGTGTTCAACCGCGACCTCGCCTATGGGACCTGGGAGGTTGAGGTCATCCCTCCGTTCGAGTCGCAGGGCAACGCCTCCCCCTCGCGGTTCAGCCTCGAGGTCGCCTCCACCGACGTGGCCGTCGATGACATCAACCTCGTGCCACCCGTGAGCGTCGACGCCACCATCTACGGGGTGGGTGGAGACCCCCTCCCCGGCGTGATCGTCACCTTCACCGAGCAGGGCTACGCCGGGTGGAGCTGGACGGCGACCAGCGACAGCGCCGGGCGCATCAACTTGATGGTGCCCAACGGGCCGATGAACCTGACCCTGACGCCCCCCGATACCGGGGCGGCCATCACCACCTACAGCGTCGAGAGCCCGAGCGCCCTGCCCCGCCTCGAGCTCAAGCGCGGCCAGCTCGTCGACGGGGCGGTGGTGTCGGGGGGCGAGCCGGTGCCCTACGCCCTCGTCGAGCTGCGCGACAGCCAGGGCGCTTTGCTCGGGGCCACGCTCACCGACGGCGGCGGCGGCTTCGCCGTGCAGGTGCGGGCCGCCGACTGAGGCGCCCGGCGCGGGCGCTTGGCCCCGGTCCCGCGGTCGGCTACCCTCGGCGGCCGGAGCCCCGATGCCGCGCAGCCTCCCCGCACCCCGCCGCGTCGGCGCCGGACCGCTGCGCCCTCTGCGCGCCTCGCGGGCGCTCCTGTGCGCGCTGGTCCTCGCCTCCGCCGCGCTGATCAGCGGGGGCAGCGGCACCGCGGCGCCCGAGGCGCCTGCGCCCGCTCCCGCCGC
>JBJONS010000758.1:0-4988 GCA_046051725.1 Pseudomonadota bacterium
TGCTCTTCGCCGGCGCCGCCGCGGTGGTCGCGCTGCTCGGCGAGGCCTCTGACGATGACCTGGTGGCCCGGGCGCAGGGCGGCGACACCGCCGCCTTCGCCGGGCTGGTCCGGCGCCACCAGGACCGGGTCTACACGATCTGTCTGCGGTGGCTTCGCGAGCCTGCCCTCGCTGAAGAGGTCGCGCAGGACGTCTTTGTGTCCTGCTTCCGGGCCATCGGCGGCTTTCGCGGCGAGGCCCGCTTCAGCACCTGGCTGACCCGGATCGCGGTCAACCACTGCAAAAACAAGCGCGTCTACAACGCCCGCCGGGCCCGCGACCGCCACGAGCCCCTCGAGGGCCCCGGGGGCGAGGACGCGGCGCCCCGGCAACTCGCCGACGAGGGGGCCGGCGCAGACCGCCCGCTGCACCGCAGCGAGGCCGGCCGGCTGGTGCTCGGCGCCCTCGACGCGCTCGAAGAGGGCCACCGCGCGGTGGTCATCCTCCGCGACCTCGAAGACATGAACTACGATGAGATTGCCGGCCTGCTCGGTGTTCCCATCGGGACGGTCAAGTCCCGCCTGCACCGCGCGCGCCAGCAGCTCGCGGCGGTGCTCGGCCGGCGGATCGGCGCCGCGGACCTCTGAGCCCCCTGGATCGCCCCGCCCCTCTCCCTCCGCCTGCGGAGCCGCCATGGACCCCTTCTTCGCCCGCAACCGCCTCTCGGCCCTCATCGACGGCGATCTGAGCGAGGAGGAGGAGCAGGAGCTCCGCGCCGCCGTCGCGGCCGATCCGGCGCTCGCCGCCGAGCTCGCCCAGATCGAGGAGGCGCTGGGCCTGCTGCGCGAGGTGGGCCCGACCCGCGCGCCGGCCGGCTTTGAGGCCCGGGTGATGTCCGAGGTGAACGAGGGGGCGGGGCTCGGCGGGGTCGTCGTGCGCCTGCGCGCCTTCGCCCAGCGCTTGCCGGTCGAGGCCCTGGCCCTGGCCGCCGCCGCGGCCGTCGTGGTCGTCGTCATCCAGGGCCGGCCCGAGGACAGCGGCGAGCGCGCCGCGTCCGCCGGGGCCGTCCCCGAGGCGGGCGCGCCGCCCCCGCTGCAGGCCGCCGCGCCGAAGGCTGCGCCGGCCGCCGAGGCGCCGGTCGAGGCCGCGCGGCCGTCCCCGGGCCCGCGCGACGCGGTCCCCGGAGCGCCGCGGCCCCGGTCCGCGCCCCCGGCCGGCGGCGCCCCCGAAGAGGCCTACGTGCCGGCCTGGGATCGCGAAGAGGACGTCGGCGCCGGCGCGGTCCAGCCGGCGGGCGCCGAGGCGGGGGCGCCCCCGGCGGCCACCGCGGTGGCGCTGCGCATGACGGTGACCGACCCCGACGTGCCCCTGCATCTGGTCAACCTCTGCGAGAGCGCGGGCGGCATGGTGCTCGACAGCCGCGGCAAAAGCACGCAGGGCGCGGCGCTCACCGCCGAAGACAACTACGCGACGCTGACCTTCGTGCTGCCGGCGGCGGCGGGGCCGGACTTCGAGCGCAAGCTCAAGGCCCTGGGCGCGCGCCGGGCCGGCGGCGGGGGCGCGGTCGCCGTGGGCGCCGACCAGTCCGGCTTCGTGGTCGAGATCATGCTCAATCCTTGAGGCCCGAGGCCGCGGCGCCGGTGGCCCCGGGGCCGTCGTCCGTCCGTCGTCCGTCGTCCGTCAGTTGTTCGTCAGTCCTTCGTCAGTCGTCCGTCAGGGACGCGCTCGGCGATGATGGCCTGCAGTGCGTTGATCTCGGGCAGCGGGGGCCCGGCAGGGGTGACGGAGGACCGGCGGGGCCGACGCGCAGGTGCTTGATCTGGCGGTGGCACAGCAGGTGCAGGGGCGGGCATCAGGAGCCCCCATGTCTCAGCCAGCCGTCGCCGTGTCCCCGCCCGCCCCTGAGGGCGAGGTCGACCTCTTCTCCACCCTGCTCGACCTGCCGCCTAGCGAGTCCCGCGCCCTCGTCGATCGGGTCGGCGGGCTCCGCGGCCTGCTCGGCGAGTCCCCCGAGGCCCTCGAGCGCGCCTCGGGCCTCAGCCCCGCCCGCGCCCGCCGCCTCGCCGCGGCCCTGGCCTTGGCCGGGCGCGCCGCGGGCTTGGCCGGTCCGCGCCCGCGGTTGCTGCGCGACCCCGACGCGCTGTTCGCCGCGGTGGGCCCGGCGCTCGCCCTCGCCCCGGTGGAGGAGCTGCACGTGGTCTACCTCGACGCCCGCATGCAGCTCATCGAGCTGCGGCGCATGTTCGTGGGCAGCGACATGTGTGTGGTGGTCGAGCCGCGCGAGATCATGCGCGTGGCCCTGCTGCTGCGCTCGCGGCACATCGCGCTGGCCCACAACCACCCCAGCGGCGACCCCGAGCCCAGCGCCCAGGACCTCGCGCTCACCCGCCGCCTCGCCGAGCTCTGTGGCCTGATGGGCATCGATCTCGTCGATCACCTGGTCATCGGCCGCCCGGGCTGGGTCTCGATGCGGCGCGACGGGCACTACCAGCCGCGGGCCGGCTCGAGCCCGGCCTTCGTCTGGTGAGCCCGCTCAGCGCGCCCGGGGGCGCCGGGAGAGGGCGTCGGGCCCGACCAGCTCGGCGAGGTGGCGGACCTTGGCCGGCTCGCCGATGACGATGAGCACGTCGCCTTCGGCCACCGGGGCCTCGGCGCCGGGCGCGGTGACCAGGCCCCCGTCGCGCTTGCGGATGGCGACGATGAGCACGCCGTGGTGGCTGCCGACCGCGAGGCTCGCCACCGTCGCGCCGGAGCGGGTCGTGCCGGGCTCGACCAGCAGCTCGTCGAGCATGACGTTCTCGGCCTCGGCGAGGGTGGCCAGGTCGAGGAAGCTCGCCGCGTTGGGCCGGGCGAGGCCGTGGGCCATGCGCCAGCCGCCCATGATGAGCGGGCTGACCACCTTGGTCGCCCCGGCCCGGCGCGCCTTGACCCCCTCTTCGTCGCTCTCGACCCGGGTCAGGATGGGCACGTCGGCCCGAAGCTGCCGCACCGAGAGGGTGGCGAAGATGGCCTCGGCCGCCGGCGCGGTGGTGATGGCGACCCCCTTGCAGCGGTCGATGCCCGCCGCGCGCAGGTGCTCGTCGTCGGCGCCGTCGCCCTCGATCACCGGGATGTCGCGCCGGCGCAGCTCTTCGCAGCGCTTGGGGTCGCGCTCGATGACGCAGATCGGCCCGGTGGTCTCCATCAGCTCTTGGGCCACCACCCGACCGAGGCGCCCGTAGCCGATGATGATGTAGTGGTCCTTCATCTTGTTCATGAGCCGCTCCTGCCGCCGCTGGTGGAGGTAGCTCTGGAGGTCACCCTCCAGCAGGGCCTGGGTGACCGCGCTCAGCGCGTAGGTCGCGATGGTCACGCCGCCGAGCACGAGGCCCATCGTGAAGATGCGCCCGGGCACCGACAGCGGGATGGGCTCGCCGTAGCCGATGGTGGTCAGCGTGATCACCACCATCCAGAGGGCGTCGAAGGCCGACCAGCCCTCGATCTGCATGTAGCCGACGATCCCGAACAGGAAGACCAGCATCAGCATCAGCAAGCTCAGGCCCATCGGCCCGAGCTCGAGCGAGAAGGCGCGCTGCCGTCTGCGCGGGCGGGTCGTCACGGGGGGCTCCTGCGCGCCTCGGTCCGAGGCCGCGGATCGGCGGGCGGCCGCGGCGCTGTGGTGCTGGTCGTGGCGGACGTCGTGGCGAACCTCGTGCCGCACATCGTGCCGATCAGCCGTGCGCGCTGCGGCGCAGGGCAGCGGAGACCTTCAGTGCCCCTCGGACACGAGGTTGCGCTTCCAGTGGGGCAGCTCGACCACCACGTCTTCGCTGCCGTCGGGCACGCACTGGCAGGCGAGGCGAGAGCTCGCGTCGAGCGCGGGCGCGAAGTCGAGCTGGTCCTCTTCTTCTTCGGTGGCGGCCGGCGCCGAGCGCCCGCCCTGCCGCACGTAGATGTGGCAGGTCGAGCAGGCGAGCACGCCGCCGCAGGTGTGGTCGATCTCGACGTCGTGCGCGAGCAGCGTCGCGAGCACCGAGCCGGTCTGCCCCTCTTCGGCTGGCAGGGCCGCGGGGTCGACGAGGTAGCTCTGGCCGGTGTTCTTGAGGGTGAGGGTGTAGGCGCGCCGCGGCGGGGGCGGCGCGGCGCTGCGCAAGAAGGGGTTCTTTCCCAACGGGGGCTCCTCGGGCGGCTTGGGCCGCGCGCGGCGCTCTAGCCCGGCCGGGGCGCTCTGGGGACGGCGGCGGGCGGCCCAAAAATCAAGAGCGGGAGCCGCTCTCACGGCTCCCGCTACAAGCACGGGCGCAGGGACTCGAACCCAGGACCTGCGGATTTGGAATCCGCTGCTCTACCGACTGAGCTACACCCGCTCAAGGACGCCCCGCGCTTATCGCTTTCCGGCGCGGGCGTCAAGGGCGCTCGGGGGCGGAGGCGCCGGCGCCCTCGGGCGGACGGGCGCGGGCGCTTCGCCTCAAGGTGACGCGCTGGGCGCCTTTTTGGACTTGAGGAAGGCGACGAGGTGGTTGAGGTCCTCGTCGCTGAGCTGGGCGAAGGGCATCATCGCGGTGCCCGGCTTCCCGGTCTTGATCGAGGCGGTGACGCGCTTGTCGTCTTTGCCGGTCCACCACGCCGCGCTGGTGAAGTCGGTCGGCTTGGGCTTGAGCGCGGCGGCGGCGGGCCCGTTGCCGTCGGCCTTGGTGCCGTGGCAGGCCATGCAGTTGGCCATGTAGATCGACTGGCCCTTGGCCGGGTCTGCGCCGGCGGCCGCGGCGGCGGACGGGGCGAGGACAGCGCACAGCAGGGCGATCCCGGGGAGCGAGGGGCTGCGGGGCATCGGGGCTCCAGCGCGAGGGTGAGGGTGGAGGGGAGCTATCCGCCTGGGCGGGCGCGGGGGCTCAGCCGCGCGCGGCGGGCGCGCCGCCCTGGGGACCCGCGGCGGGGGCGTGGCGCTCCCAGGCGGCGGCGATGGCCTGGCCGAGCTGCCCGGCCCGCCCGCCAGGCGGCAGCGCGGCCGCGGCGTGGGCGTGCAGGCC
>JBJONS010000759.1:0-2736 GCA_046051725.1 Pseudomonadota bacterium
CAGAGCGCCGCCTCAAACTCCTTCCCTGCCTTGGAGCGAAAACCGCGGAGCACCGCGGTCCGGCGGGCGCCCAGCAGCTGCCCCACCTCGTCAGCCGACAAGGGCCGCTCGGCGACGGTGCCCCAGACGACGAAGCCGCAGCCCTCCCCGCCGCAGGCGAAGCGCCCCCGGCCCTCGCGCACCGGGCCGCCGCACCGCGGGCAGGCCCCCACCGGCGGGGCGGCCCCCGCGCCGGCGTCCGCGTCCCCGAAGTCGAAGACGACCTTCAGCTCATCATTCAGGCGAAGAGCAGCCTCGAAGGGCTTGCCAGACTTCGACTTGAACCCCTTGACCGACGGCGTGCGCCGCTCGACCAGCAGCTGCTTGGCCATGCGCTTGCTCAGCTCCCGCCCCGCGACCGTGCCCCAGAGCTGGAAGCCGCAGCCCGCGGCGCCGCAGCGGTAGCGCCCGCGCTCGGCGTGGACCGGCTCGCCGCACCGGGGGCAGGGCCCGACCACCGGGCCGTCGAGCGCGCGGGCGGCCACCGGCGGCGGCGTCGCGCCCCGGATCGCGTCGACCAGCTCGCTGGTCCACGCCGCGACGTCGGCCATGAACCGCGCCCGCTGCTCTTTGCCCTCGGCCACCGCGTGCAGCCGCGCCTCCCACCGGCCGGTGAGCTCGGGGGACTTGAGGGCGGGGACCGGCACCGCGGCGATGAGCGACACGCCCAAGGGGGTCGCCCGCAGGTCTTTGCCCGCCCGCACGA
Organism: Pseudomonadota bacterium; assembly: GCA_046051725.1. Lineage (GTDB taxonomy): Bacteria > Myxococcota_A > UBA796 > UBA796 > UBA2385 > JAEUKK01. Next base: position 746 of record JBJONS010000759.1, read on the forward strand.
TGAACTGGCGTTTGAGGAGGGTCTTGAGCACCTCGGCCCGGGTGGCGGGGGTCCCGAGGCCGGCGCCGCGCAGGGCCCGCTTGAGCTCGGCGTCAGAGAGCTCGCGGCCGGCGCCCTCCATCCGCGCGAGCAGGCTCGCGTCGTTGTGCGGCTTCGGCGGCCGGGTCTGGGCCTCGGTCGCCTCCGCGGCGCGGACGGCGAGCGCGTCGCCCTCCGACAGCAGCGGCAGGGCCCGATCCCCGCGCCGACCCGGCGGATCCACAGCTTGCCAGCCCTCTTCGCGGCAGACCCGACCCCGCGCGCGCAGCTGCGGCGGCGCCGGCAGCTCTGCCGGCATGGGCGCGACCGGCGCCACTTCGAAGACCAGCGCAGTGACGTCAAAGACGGCGTCCCCGCTCAGCGCGGCAAGCAGCCGCCGGGCGATGAGGTCGTAGACCCGCTTGTGGTCGGCGGGCATGCGCTCGACGTCGGGCATCACGCCGGTCGGCAGGATGGCGTGGTGGTCGCCCACCTCTTCGGCGTTGACCACGCGCTTGCCGGGCCGGATCGGCGCGGCGAGCAGGGCGTCGCAGAAGGGCTGGTAGGGGCGGAGGAGGGCGAGCTTGCGGAGGATCCCCGGCAGCTCAGCCACTTGGTCATCGGTCAGGAACCGCGCGTCGGTCCGCGGGTAGGTGATGAGCTTCTTTTCATAGAGCTCTTGGGCGATGGCCAAGGTTTGATCGGCCGTAAACCCAAAACGCTGGTTCGCCCGGCGCTGCAGCGCCGTGAGGTCGTAGAGCAGCGGCGGCGCCTCTCGCCGCTCGCGCCGATCCGCCTTGATCACCTGAGCCTCGCCCCCGCGCAGCGCGGCGCAGAGGGCCTCGGCGAGGGCCGCCGCGCCGAGGCGCTCCACCGGCGGGGCCTCTTCGTCGCCCTCGGCGCGCTTGGCCTCGCCGTCCAGGCCATCCAAGGGACGGGGAGGCCCCTCGTCCGAGAGGTCGTGGCGGAACCATCGGGCCCGCAGCTCGCCACCCCCGGGGAGGGCGAGCTGGCCATCCACGCGCCAGTACGTCTCGGGCACGAAGGCGGCGATCTCGGCGTCCCGGGCCACGATCATCGCGAGCGTGGGCGTCTGCACGCGCCCGACGCTGAGGAGCTGGTCGCCGCCCGCGGCCCGCGACAGGCAGGTCAGGCCCCGCGTCGCGTTGAGGCCCACCACCCAGTCTGCCTCGCTGCGGCAGCGGGCCGCGTCGGCCAGCGCGTCGTAGGCGGCGGCCGGGCGCCGGCTAGCCCAGGCGAGGCGGATCGCCTGATCGGTCATCGACGCGACCCACAAGCGGCTGACCGGCCGCGCGCAGCCCGCGAGCTCGTAGACGTAGCGGAAGATCAGCTCGCCCTCACGGCCCGCGTCGCAGGCGTTGACCACCTCGTCGACGTCTGGGGCGCGCAGCTGTTTCTCAAGAACAGCCCACTGCTGCTTGTTCTCGGCGCGCACCCGCAGCTTGAACCGCCGGGGCAGCATCGGCAGGGCGTCGAGGCTCCACCGCTCCCACTCGGGATCGTAGGCCTTGGGCTCGTCGAGCTCGCAGAGGTGCCCGAGGCACCACGTGATGCGCGTGTTGTTCCCCTCGATCCAGCCGTCCCGCCGTGTCGTGCACCCCAGCGTCGCGCCGATGTCTCGGGCGACGCTCGGCTTCTCCGTGACCACCAACAACACAAGGACCTCGGGGGCGGCGCGACCACACGTCCGGCGAAGAAATCTCTCGCCCGCCGGTCCACCCCGCGGGCCCCCGGCCATGTCCAGGCGCGGGCCTAACCGCCCGCGCGCCCCCGCGGGCTCCCCGGTCCGCACATTGCGGACACTTTGTGACCGCCCACAAGAAGAATTCAACTGCACAGGCGGCGCCAGCCGGGGTAGACTGGCCCGCGCCCACCGACGAGGTCCCCATGCACCGCCTCTCCGCCCTCCTCACGCTGCTCGCCGTCGCCGCGTGCCAAAACGAGCCCGGCAA
>JBJONS010000760.1:0-2934 GCA_046051725.1 Pseudomonadota bacterium
CCGCGCGGGCGGCCTCGCCGCGGGCCCCCAGCTCAGCGTCTGGACCACCGCAGCCCCGCCGCCCCTGTTGCCCCGGCTGCGCGCGGCCCCGCGCCACCGCGTTGAGCTCACCGCAGCGTACAGCCCAACGGCCCTGGGGCTGCCCGAGGCCACCCTCGTGGGCGGCGGGGCCCGGCTGCTGCGGCAGGTGGGTGACGGCGCCCAGCGCCTCTGGCTCGAAGGGAGCGCCGCCGGCGGCACGGGCGGCGCAGCCGAGCTCCGCGCCCTGCAGCTCGGCGCAGGCCACGCGGTCGATCTGTGGACCCGCGGCCCGCTCAACCTCGTCTGGGACAGCGGGATCGGCGCGCAGCACGTCACCCTCACCACCCAAGACCTCGAGCAGGTGACCGGCGGCCCCCGCCTCTTGTTGGGTCCCCGCGCGCTGCTGTGGATGGACGGGCCGGGCCTCGTCGCGGGCATCGGGGCGCGGGCCCGCCCGGGCCTCCTCCGCGTCGAACGCGACCAAGCCGACGGCAGCGCGCAGGCCGGCTGGGCGCTGGACGCGGCCGACTTCGGGGCCGAGCTGAGCCTCGGCAAGCGGTTTTGAGGGTGGGTGTGGGCGTCGACCAGCGCGTGGGGCCGCTGCTGCTGCTGAGCGCCTGCGGGCCGCTGTTCGATCCCGATGATTGCCGGATCAGCGGCGGGGTGGACTGCGCGCCGTATCGGCCCGAGGGGTTGAATTGTGGGGCAGCGCACGCAGGGTTTACCGACGAGGAGGTGACCCTATGCGATGGCCGAGATCCGGGGAGCCGGGAAGGCGCGGACCTCGACGAGAGCTGCCCGGCGGGCTTTCATCGTACGCGGATCCCCGACCATGAGGCCTCGTCCGTCGTGCGCAGCTGCGCCGCGCTGTCCAACGCCGAGACGAGCAGCGGAGCGCTGGCAGAGGTGCCGGCCGGCGCGGTCTGTGGTTGGGGGTCGACCCAGCAAGGGGACAGCTTCGAGACCTGCATGGGCCTCTACCCCCAGCAAGGTCGATGCCCCGCCGGCTTCTCTCTCAAGGCCGCGCTGGACGGCTTTGCCGACGACGGCCAGCGGGGCGCGCACATCATCGCCTGGTGTGAGCTGGACGCGGGAGCGGGCTGCACCGGCGCCGACTGCCCCCCGCCGGTGACCGGCACCCTCTGCGGGATGCACGGCGCGTCCGCCTGGACCACCTGGTCAGCGGAGGCGCTGAAGTGGGTGCCCGAGGGCGAGCCCGACCCGGCGCTGCTCGCCGCGCTCGCCGAGGAGGGGGCCGCGGCGACGGTGGGGGCCTGCCAGGGGCTGGACGTGGCCCTGGAGGGGTGCCCCGAGGGGTGGGTGCGGTCGTGTATGCCCGACAAGGCGGGGAGCAGCGACGCTGGCTTCACCATTTTCGAAGGCCACTGTTTCTGCGTTTGGCAAGGGTGAGCAGCACCGTCGGGAGCGCGCGGCGAGGGCACAGGCACTGCGGCTGGGACGCTATGAGTCGGGCGCTGCGGTACACGCGATCACGCCCCGCACCCTCGGCAGGTCCGTCTGCCCCAGCACCTCGGCACCCAGGCTCCGCCCCAAGGGCGCCCCGGCCGGCGGCGCCGGCCGTCGCCCCCCGCTCCGGGCTCGGCCGGTCGGCCTCGGCCGCTGCGCGGCCCGCCTGCGGCGGCCCTGCGGGGCGGCTGGCGCGCGCGAGGCGAGGGCCTCCCATCAGCGCTCGATTTCAGCACTGAAATGAGCCCCGCCACCCGGGGCCGCGTCTGCCACATGGCCATGCCTGTACCCGGCCTGTCCCCTCCACAGGCGCGCGCCATGGGTCCAAGCGCGGCAGATTCACCTGTGGGCGCCGGGTCGGGCGCGTCGCCAAGCGGGCGCCCGGCGACGGGCTGGCGCCCGCCCGCAGGAATCGTCGGCCGGTCCGCAAAGCAGGCCTCGGCGGTCCCCTGGGGGTGAGCCCGGCGCGCCCCAAGGCAGCCCCCGCCCACGCCGCGCAGGCAGCGCCGCTCCTCTCCCCCACAGAAGGACCCCGCCATGGTGAACGAGCCTTCGACCCCATCCCCGGCCGAACCCAACGTGACTGGCGCCATTTTCACTGACACTCAAAACCCACCCCAAGGCGCGGCGCCGCCCGCCGGCGCCGAGGGCGCCCCGACCGACGGCGCTGAGGCGCCTTGGGCCGGCCCGATCCACGACAAGCTGATCGAGCTGAGAGGCGCCCGCCTGCAGCTCAAAGAGGGGGTCACCGAGCACAAGGTGCGCCAACTGCACATCTCGGTCGAGCTGGGCGCGCTGCTGGCAGCGGTCGAGGCCAACAAGGTGCCCGACGCCGAGGTGATGGCCACCCTCGCACGCCGCGGGGCCCGCGTCGACCGGGTGAGCCTGAGCCGCCACCGCACGCTGAACGCCCTGAACCAGCGCCACCCGCTCACCACCCTGCCCCGCTTCGGCTACGCCGATGCGCTCAACCTGCTGCGCATCCAAGACGAGGCCGTGCTCGCCGCGGTGTACCAGCGGGTGGCGGCCGAGCCGGGGCTGCGGGCCACGCGCCTGACCAAAGAGATCGCAGCCTTGCGCACCGCCGAGCCCGATGGAGGCGCCGCCCCGCTCCGCGGGCGCCACCTCGGCACCGCGCGCCGACAGCTCCTCGGGGCGGCCTCCCGCCTGTCCGAGGCGCTGCAGGCGGCCCGCGACGAGCTGCAGCGCGCCGCGCACGAGGCCGACGCCGGGGGGGACCGCGGGCGGCGTTGGCGCGAAGAGCGCGCGGCCCTTGAGAAGGCCATCATCGACGCGATGGACGCCATTCAGCAGCAGCTCGCTCGACCCACAAGCCAGCCCGATACGGCAGCCGATAGTTGAGCCTGACCCCGCACGCCGGGCGATGCGCAGATCTTGTTGCTGGGCCTCCACCGCGTGTGGGCCTCCCTACCGGAGGGCACAGAC
>JBJONS010000761.1:0-4466 GCA_046051725.1 Pseudomonadota bacterium
CCAACTGCGTGTCGAGCTTGGCCCCCGCCGATGACGCCGAGCACCACGTCGCGCCGATCTCCGTGGGCGCCGACCGGCAGCTCGCCCTGGTCGCGCTGCGCCGCGCCGCCACCGGCCTGCCCGGGGCCACCTTGGCCGCGCTCGGCCCCGACTACCTGCGCGTCGAGTGCGCGAGCGCCGTCTTTGGCTTCGTGGACGACCTGGAGATCACGCTCGACCCGGCGCTGCCCCTCGCGCACGTGCGCTCGGCCAGCCGGGTCGGCCACAGCGATCTGGGCGTGAACCGCGAGCGGGTCGAGGCCCTGCGCGCCGCCCTGGCCCGGCCGGCCGAGGTCGCCCCCTGACGCGCCGGCGCGGGCCCCCTCGACGGGCGGCCCGGCGTCGCTAAAGACCGGCGGAGCGGGCGCGGCCCGCCGCGGAGGGGTCATGGCGCAGGGCACAGAGCAGCAGGGGCGGTCGGTCGACGAGGACGCCGAGGACTCCGACCTCGACCTCGACGTGGGCTCGACCCCGCGGGTCTTGCCGGCGGGCCTATGGGGGCGCCTCTCCGCCGCTGGCTTCGGCGAGGTCGAGGTCGACGGCGCGGCGGTGCCCGAGCGGGTGGGCTGGGCCGACGCGGTGGCCGCCGAGCGGGCGGCGGCAACGGCCGGCGCCGGGCTCTGGGCCCTGCCCCAGCTCGATCCGGTGGTGCTGCGGGGCGCCGCGGTGCGCCGGTGGACCAACTCGATGTTCACCAACAACACCAAGCGCCTGCGGCCCGGTCAGGGCAACCGCCACTGCCAGACCGACGACCGCGGGCGCATCTTGATGGTGCTCGACCTCTACTGGCTGGCCGACGACGCGGCCCTGCTGGTGCTCGAGGGCCACACGGTCAGCCGCTTCGCCGCCCGCAGCGCGATGGTGCTGATGCTCGACGACATCGCGCTCGAGCCCCAGCCGCTCTGCGCCCTGCACCTCGCCGGGCCGGGCGCCGACGGCCTGCTCGCCGGCCTCGGCCTCGCCGCGCCGGTCGAGGCCCACGGGCACGCCGAGGGCAGCCTCGCGGGCGTGCCCCTGCGCCTGTGCCGCAAGGCCCGCAGCGGCCTGCCTGGCGTCGATCTGCTCGTGCCGACCGCCGAGGTCGAGGCGGTCTGGGCCGCGCTGACCGCCGCCGGGGCGGCGCCCTGCGGCTGGTCGACCCTCGAGGCCCTGCGGGTCGAGGCCGGGCGGGCCCGCTGGCCGGTCGACGGCGGCGACAAGAGCCTCGTGCACGAGCTGTCCATCGACCAAGAGACCGCGGCCTTCGACAAGGGCTGCTACGTCGGCCAAGAGGTCCTCAACCGCATCGACGTGAAGGGACAGGTCCAAAAGAAGGTCCTGCGCGTCACCCTCGAGGGAGGGGCCGCGCCCGGCGCCGCGCTGCTGCTCGAGGGCGAGACGGTCGGCGCCCTGCGCTCGGTCGCGCCGGGCGGCCCGTGGGCCCTCGCGCTGCTGCGCCGCAGCGCCTGGGCGGCCGGCACGCGCCTGCAGGTCGACGGCCCGGACGGCGCGGTGGTGGCGGTGGTCGGCTGAGCGGGCGCAGCCTTGGCCCGCTCCCTCCCCCCCCTGGACAGCCGCGCCCCCTCCGGCGCAGTAGAGTGCCCGACATGAGCGGCGCGCCGACCCCTCCTGTGACCCCGCCCGCCGCTGCCGGCGGCGGGTCGCGCGCGTCGGTCCCCGGCGAGCCCCCGAGCGCCGAGCTGCTGCGCGAGGGGGATGACCGCGGCGCCGCCGGCGGGTGGAGCTTGGGGCCCTTCCGCTGCCTGCGGCGCATCGGCCGGGGCGCGATGGGCGAGGTCTGGCGGGCCGCCCACCAGCTCACCGGCGGTGAAGTGGCGATCAAGCTGCTCAAGCCCGAGAGCGGCGCCGATCCCTGGTCCACCGAGGCCTTCGCCGCCGAGGTCCGGGCCGCCGCCAGCCTCAGCCACCCCGGCGTGGTCCAGATCATCGACCACGGCGCGGTCACCGCCGCCGACGAGGGCTGCCCGCTGCCGGTGGGCACCCCCTGGCTGGCGATGGAGCTGGTGCTCGGCCGCCCGCTCGGCCGCTTCATCGGCGCCCTGAGCTGGGCCCAGATCCGCGACCTGCTGCTGCAGCTGCTCGACGCCCTGGCCCACCTGCACGCCCGCGGTGTGCTGCACCGCGACATCAAGCCCGGCAACGTCATTCTGCGCGCGCCCGGCGGCGGGGTGCCCGCGCCGCGGGTCTCGACCGGCCCGCTCGACGCCCTGCTCACCGACTTTGGCCTCGCCCAGCGCATCGGCCACCCCGGCCCGACCGACGCCCTGGTGGCGGGCACCCCCGCCTACATGGCGCCCGAGCAGCTCGAGGCCCGCTGGCGCGACCAGGGCCCGTGGACCGACCTGTACAGCCTCGGCTGCGTGGCCTGGGCCATGGTCACCGGCGACGCGCCCTTTGGCCGCGACAGCACGGTCGAGGACAGCCGGCGGGCTCACCTCTCCGACAAGCCGCCGGCGCTGCAGCCCCTGGTGCCGGTGCCCCCGGGCCTCGAGGCCTGGCTGCGCCAGCTCCTCCACAAGCAGCCCGAGCGGCGCTTCGCCCGGGCCGCCGACGCCGCCTGGGCCCTGCTGACCCTCTCGGCCAGCGCCCTGCGGGTGGGCAGCCCCGACGCGCCCCGCGCGCTGCAGACCCTCGACATCAGCCTCTGGCGCGCCATTGGCGACGAGGGCGAGGCCGATGAGCCGACCGTCCCGCCGCGGCCGGGCCCGCCGGGCGAGCGCGCGGCGCCCCGGGTCGTCTTCGGGCGCCGGGCCGAGCGCCGCCGCACCCCGATGCCCCGCGGCTGGCGCACGCCCCGCCCGCCGCCGCGGTCGAGCCCGCTGCGCGACGTCGGCCTGCGCCTGCTCGGCCAGCGCCCCCGCCAGCTCGTCGGGCGCACCGACGCCCAAGACACGCTGTGGGGCGCGCTCTCGGCGGTGCACGCCGACGGCCACATGCGGGTGGTCGTGCTCAGCGGCGCCGAGGGCTGCGGGCGCAGCCGGCTCGGCGACTGGCTGGTCGAGCGCGGCGACGAGGTCGGCGCGGTCCGCGTGGTGCGCGTGCAGCACGCCGAGACCGAGCCGGCGCTCAAGCCCGGCCCGAGCCCCTGGGGCCTCGGCGGCATGGTCAGCCGGGCTTTGCGCTGCGAGGGGCTGTGGGGCGCCGAGCTGCGGGCCCGCCTGCTGTCGCTCTTCCCCGATGGGCACGCGCTCCGCGACGACATTGACGGCCTGGTCGAAGAGATGGAGGCGCCGCCCACCCCGCCCGAGCTCGGCGAGCGCCCGGCGAGCTTCTACCCCCGCGCCCGCTTCACCCGCCTCGCCCGCCTGCTCGAGTCGCTCGGGGATCGGCGCGGCACCGGCGAGGGCGACGCGGTGCTCACGCTGTGGGTCGATGACGCGCACCAGGGCGTCGACGCGCTCGAGCTGGTGCGCTTCCTGCTCGAGACCCAAGAGTCCGAGGCCCTGCCGCTGCTGGTCCTGCTCTCGGTGCGGCTTGAGGCCCTGGTCCAGCGCCCACGGGCCCTGAGCCTGCTCGGCATGATCTCCGATGACCCCGCGACGGTGACCGTGTCGGTGCGCCCCCTCGGCGACGGCGACCACCTGCAGCTCTGCGCCGACCTGCTGCCGCTCGAGCCCGAGCTGGCCGAGCAGCTCGCCGCGCGCTCGGGCGGCAACCCGATGTTCGCGACGCGCATCCTCGAGTCCTGGGCCGCCCAGGGTGAGCTGGTGCCGGGCCCCCAGGGCCACCGCCTGCGCCCCGACGCCCGGCTCGAGCTGCCCGCCGACCTGCAGGCGACCTGGGCCGACCGCCTCGAGCGGCTGGTCGCGGGCATGGACGAGCGGGAGCAGCGCGCGCTCGAGCTCGCCGCCGCGCTGGGCGCGGTGATCGACCGCGACGAGTGGACCGCCGCCTGCGCGCTGGGCGAGGGCGAGGCCAGCGACCGGCTGATGATGCGCTTGTTCGTCGGGCGCTTCGCCGAGTGGTCCGAGACGCCCCGCGGGTGGAGCTTCTCGCACGCGATGCTCCGCGAGGTGCTGCTGGTGCGGGCCCAGGACCTCGGCCGGCTGCGCGACCACCACCGGGCCATCGTCGCGCTGCTCGAAGAGCAGGCGCGCGCCCCGGGCGGTCCGCCGCCGGGCCACGCCGAGCGGGTCGGCCGCCACCTGCTGGCCTCGGGCGCCGCCCTGCCCGCGCTGGGCGCCTTGCTCGAGGGCGCGCGCGAGCGGCTGCGGCGGGGCGAGCCGGCGGCGGCCCGGCGGGTGCTGGCCATGCGCGAGCGGGCGCTGGCGGCGCTGCAGCTGCCCCAGACCGAGGAGCCTTGGGGCCTCGGCCGCTTGCTGATGCTCGAGCTGGACGCGCTGGAGGGTGATCCCGCCGAGCTGCCCACCCGCCTCGACGCGGTCGAGCAGGCCGCCCGCCGCCACCGCTGGACCCGGGTGCTGCCC
>JBJONS010000762.1:0-6153 GCA_046051725.1 Pseudomonadota bacterium
CGTCTTCGACCACCGGCGAGCCGTCGAAGAGGAAGGTGCGGCCGAACAGCATCATGTCGACCAAGCGGCCCGACCAGTCTTGGGCGTGCTCGCGCTCGAGCAGGTAGCCGGGCACCCAGGCCCAGAGCTCTTCGCCCTGGTCGGTGTGGGCGGTGGTCGGGTTGTCTTGCAGCGCAAACGCGTGGAGCATGCCGTCGTTGGCGGCCTGGAGCACCACCGCGGGGATGCTGCCGTCGGCCTCGGCGGCCTCGAGCAGCTCGAGGAAGCGGCGGTAGCTCGGCTCGATGGCGAAGGTCGCGTTGCGGGCCTGGACCACCACCGGCACGCTGTGCGGCGAGTCGCCGAGGCGCCAGCGGCCGCGGGTGTCGGTGAGGTAGCGGAACTCGGACGTGGTGTTGCCGCGGACGAACGCGATGAGCGAGCGCAGGTCACCGGCGTCGACCGCCACGCAGCTGCCGGTCGACTTGTCGAAGTTGAACACCTGGCTGGCGCTGGTCGCGCAGCCGCTGGTGTCGGTCGACGTGTCGAGGATGCGGTCGAGCACGGTGGGCTCGGCGGCGACGGCGTCGACGAAGCGCCGGTCGAGCGGCATGAAGCGGTCGGACTCGGCCAGCGTGCCGAAGCTGCTGTAGGTGAGCGCCGCCGCGGGCTCCCAGAAGGTGTAGATGTCGCGGAAGCTCTCGCCGTCGTTGTCGTCGATCTGGCGGTCGTCGCCTGTGACGAGGCGGGAGAGCAGCAAGTCACCGCCGTCCCACAGCGCGCCGCCGCAGGAGTAGCTCATGTCGTCGCCGCAGTTGGTGTGGCCGTACTCGACCTGGCCGTAGCTGGCGCTGCTCGGGTCGTCGTTGATGCTGAAGGCCCGGATGTGGCCTTGGCCGAGCGAGAGGCCGGCCCCGCTGCCGATCTCGGCGTCGCCGTTGAGCTCGTAGAAGCTGTAGATGAGGTAGTTGCCGTCGGCCGAGACCACCGGGGTGCTGCGGCTGTAGGTGCCGGCCCGGATGTCTTTCATGACGTACAGGATGTAGGTCAAGATCTGGTCGGGGTCGCCGGCGTTGGCGTAGACGCTGGCCGGGCTGTTGACGACCGCGGCGGAGCCGAACAGCTCTTCGGCCACGGTCGTGCCGCCGATCGACAGGCCGACGGTGTGCACGACGACGTTCTGGGTGCCGCTGAGGTCGGCCCGCATGTCGCTGAGGTAGAGCCCGCGCGACACGTTGTCGTAGGTGCACTGCTCGTCGCCGCCAGAGTGGGCGGCGGTGCGGTCGGTGCTGTCGCAGGTCACGTCGGTGGTCAGCGTCTCGATGAAGGAGCTGCGGACGTTGCTGTCGTTCGCCGGCCGCTGCTTGCTGAGCACGATGACGTGGTTGATCTGGCAGGAGTACTCGATCGGCGCCTTGGTGAAGTCGTAGCCGATGCCGTCGCCGTCGGAGTCGACGCTGGGATCGTCGTAGTCCATGCTGCCGAAGTAGCCGTAGGCCAGCTCGCCGAGCGACTCAGACAGGTTCTTGGTCTCGGTCGGGTGGGCGCCGGCGGTGCGGACCGCCTCGAGCTTGGCGTGCATCTCGGCGTAGGTCGAGCCCAGCGGGGCGATCGGGTAGTAGGTGTTGCCGATGCCGCCGCTGTCGGGGCTCGTGCCGACCACGCCGTAGCGCGCGAAGTCGAAGTGCTGCGCGACCATGTCGATGGCGTTGAGCACGTCGTCGAGGCACGAGTTGGTGAAGGCCCCCGAGGTCGTGTTGCAGGGCTCGCCCATCTCGCTCGACATGTCGATGAGGAAAAGGACGTTCGGCGGGGCCGACTCGACCGTGCTCATGTACTCTTCGCCGCCAGCGGAGGAGGCGGCCAGGGCCGCGCGCGGCGCGAGCAGCGCGGCGGACAGGCCACAGGCAGCGAGCAGCAGCCGCGCGGCCTGGAGCGGAGGCCGACGCGAGGGGGAGGAAGCGGTGAGGCGGGGCTGGCTGGGCATCGGCGGCTCCGGCGCGGGCGGGCTTTGGGGGCCACGCGGAGGGGAGGGCGCGGGCGAAGGGGACGTGCAGGTCGACTCTATCGGATCTTGCAGCTGCCGAACCGCACTTTTCTGAGCAAGCTGCTCGTCCGGGCCTGCGTCTCGTTGGTCGCGGTCGTCGTCGCCGCGCTCGCCTGGAAGCGCGCGGTGGACGCCATCTCCCAGTAATCGCTGCGGAACTTGCTGCCGCCGAGCTCGGTGCTGTAGCCCGGCGGCGGGTTGCCGCAGCGGTGGTAGGTCGCGGTCACCCAGTAGACGCCGAGGTTCTGGGCGTAGGCGAGGCCGCCGAAGCTGGCCTCGGCGGTGGTGCGACCGACGAAGTCGCCCGCGCTGTCGGCGGTGTCGAGGCCCTCGTTGACCGGGTCCTGGTTCATCAGCGTGCTGCGCGCGTGCTCGGTGCCCGCGTGCGAGGTGTTGACCGTCAGCATGTGCTTGCGGTTCTGGATGGCGACCCGCTGGTCGATGCCGGCGACCCGCAGCGTCGTGACGCCGAGGATCGCCAAGATCGCCATGACGATCAGCGCGACCAGCATGATGTAGCCGCGCTGACCGCTGCGGCGGGGCGAGGTGCGGTGCATCGGGAGGGGGCTGCGGGGCACGCGCGCTCCAGTGGTCGAGGATACGGGGGGCGAGGGGAGGGGAGCGAAGGGAGGGGCAGCGGGTCGCGCTGCGGCGGATCCCCCGGCGGGGGAGGGCCGCGGCGCGGGCGGGCTCAGCGGGCGAGCAGGCGGAGGTTCCGCACCGCGACCTCGGTGGCCATGTTGCGGCGGAAGTAGTTGTCGGCCGGTCCGCCGCCGCCGTTGCTCATGGCGAGCTTCTGGCCTGGGTAGGCGTCCCGCATGTCGGGCCGGTTGCTGCGGACCGTGAGCATGATCCGCACCATCCAGATGTTGTCGGCGTCGGTGCCCGGGTTGATCGCCCGGCCGGTGACCCAGTCGGCCGAGCCGGCCGTGAGGCAGTCGGCGGACATGGTGCCGTTGTCCACGCAGTACTCGAGCTGCAGATCTTCGATGTTGTCGACCAGCGGCACATCATCGTTGTCAGGCCAGCTCTGGTCGGCCGACATCATGAGCACCGGGTTGTCGATCGTGCCCGCGCCGACGCCGTCGTCGTCATCGTCGACGTAGAAGGTCACCACCTCGGCGCGCGAGCAGGTCATGATCGGCGTGAGGTTCGGGTTGTTCGTGAACCACTGGGCGTAGTCCGAGTAGCCGTCGTTGGGGATGACCCCGACCTGGCCGGTCGTCGCGTTCACCGCGCTGATGGTCCAGATGTAGCTGCGGATGCCCCGCGGGTCGGCGTAGTCGCTGCACATGAGCAGGTCGCCGGCGTTGAGCTGGGCGAGCTTGAGCGCGTTTCCGCGAAAGGCCGGCTTGAAGGTGATGGTCAGCGTGTCCCAGGTCTCGATGACCTGGTTGCTCGTGTCCATGACCAGCGCGGGGTCCATGTAGGTGACGGTGACCGCGTCGGGCCCGCCATCCCCACCCGGGTCGTCCCAGGGCATGATCACCGGCAGGGCCTCGCTCTCGGCCCCTGCGGTGGGGCCCAGCGCGCCGTAGACCCAGCCGCCGCTGCCGTAGCCGGCCATCCGCACGCTGCGGCTGATCATGTCGGTGGCGAAGCGCAGGCTCTGGTTCATCTCCATGTCGATGTCTTGGCGCAGCAGCTGCCGGCTCTGCACCGAGAACAGCGCGAAGAGGGCCGCGACCGTGAACGAGGCGATCGAGATGGCGACCATGACCTCGAGCAGGGTGAAGCCGGCGCGCGCGGCGGCGCGCAGGCCCGCGACGGGGCGGGGCCGGCGGGAGAGGTCGGGGGTGGAGCCGCGGGTCTGGTGCATCAGCGATCCCGGAAGCGGAAGCTGGAGATGGTCGTGCCGTGCCAGGTGCCGAAGGCCTCGTCGCGGTACTTGCACCGCACCCGCATCCGGACCCAGGTCACCGGGCCAGAGTCCATGTTCGCGACATCCCACGAGATCCGGTAGTTGAGCTGGCCGTAGGTCGTGTCGGTCGAGTTGAGGGCGTTGACCAGCAGCGCCGAGGTGGGCTGCTCGAGGTCGGCCCACAGCGAGGCGTTGTCGACGGCCGCGGTCGGGTCGCTGCCCCCGTCGACCAGCGAGGCGGGCATCGCGCCCTCTTGCCAAGGGGCCGAGAGCATCCGCTCCATGTAGGTCTGCGCGAGGTAGGTGCAGTCGGTCAGCTTGCGGGCGTGCATGTTGCTGCGCAGCGCCTGCGTGTGGAAGCCGAACATCACGATGAGCGAGAAGCCGAGCAGCGCGGTCGCGATCAGGGCCTCGATCAAGGTGAAGCCGCCCTCGCCCCGCGCGCGGCGGGGGCCGGCGGGCAGCGGTGCGCGGGCGGTGCGGGGCGGCGCGATCATGGGCGGGGGACCCTCAGGCAGGGCGCGTGGGCGGCGCGTCACGGGGAGCACAGGGGGAGGGGAGCGGGGCGCCGGAGGCGGCGCAGGCGGAGCGGCGCAGGCGGAGCGGCGGAGGTGGAGCGGCGGAGGTGGAGCGCCCGGCGGCGCTAGCGGGGCGGCGCGGAGGGGGAGGCGAGCCGCACGGCGCCGGCGGCGGAGACCAGCAGCATGACCTCGTCTTGAACACCCTGCGCGACGGCCCTCTGGTTGCGGAGCGTCAGCCGGATGTAGCCCCGGTCGAGGTCGGCGGGCGGGTTGTCGAGGTAGCCGCGGGAGTTGATGACGATGGCGTCGTGGTCGCTGGGCAGGGGCCCGGTGATTGTGCCCCAAGGGACGAGGCAGGTCCAGGGGGCCTCGGCGTTGCCGTCGCGGGACAGCGAGACCGTGCCCTCGGAGTCGTCGGCGGTCGCCTCGGGATCGACGTCGGGCGGCAGGATGTCCCAGCGGGTCGAGCCACGGCTGGCGTCGCCGAGCTCGAGCACCCAGCCGCCGCCCCAGTCCTCGGGCGTGTCGCAGTTGCCCGGCGCGGCCATCAGGCGGAGGCGGCTCTGGCGCCCCGTGGCGGTGGAGAGCGACTGCAGGCGGTGCACGTCGGCCTTGAGCCGCTTGGCGGCCGAGACCATGTGGTAGCGCGGCAGGTGGTCTTGGAGGGCGCCGATCCCCAGCGCCGCGGTGATCGCGAGGATGGCGATCACCACGCCGAGCTCGACCAGCGTGAAGCCAGCGCGGCGGGCAGGGCGTGGGCGTGGGGGGTGGAACACGGCGGTCTCCGGCGTGGAACGCTCTGCAAGGAGTGATCCAGCATCGCTGGCCCTCCGAGCGTGGGCCGCCTGCGTCAGGATCCAGTCCAGGAGGCTGTCCTCGATGGGGTTGCGCGGAGGCAGGGGGCCAAGACGGGAAGTTTTTCCTGGGGAGTGGGAACTCTTTTCTCAGGGGGCGGGCGCCGGGCCGCCCAGCAGCTCGGCGGCCGAGGGCTGCGCGGCGGGGCAGACCTGCTCGATCACCGCCCTCCGCCGATGGATTTGGCGGCGCACCGCGGGCAGCTCGGTGAGGCCGACCCCGACCGCCTCGGCCTCGGTCACCGCCTGCTCGGCGGCGTCGAGCCAGGCCCGCAGCGGCGGCGCGGTGCCGGCGCAGTCCGCCGGATCTTCTCGCCCCTCGGTCGCGCTGAGCAGGGCCCGGGCCTTGAGCTGCAGCACCACCGCCCGCTGCCGTCGGGGCAGCTTCGGATCGGCGATGAGCACGTCAGCGGCGCTGATCGCGTCAAGGGGCCGGCCCTGCCGCAGCGCGCACTCCGCCGCGCCGAGCCGGTACTCGGGCACCTCGGGCGCGAGGGCGACCAGCCGCGCGTAGCGCTCCGCCGCCCGCTCGACCTCGCCGCTGGCCAGGGCCAGCAGGGCGAGGCTGCCCTCCACCCGCAGGTCGTCGGGCGCCTCGGCCTTGGCGGTGGCGAGCAAGGTCCGGGCTTGGCCGAGCTCCCCCTCGGCCAGCGCCACCGCGGCGAGGCCGCGCAAGCACTCGGGGGCGGTGGGCGCCGCGTCGAGGCAGCGCGAGAAGCTGGCCCGCGCCGCCTCCCGCTGGCCGGCCACCTGGTAGGTCCAGCCGAGGCCGCCCAGCGCCCCGACGTGGCCGGGCTCCCGCTCCAGCGCCGACCGAAAGTGCCGCTCGGCCTCGGACAAGGCGTGGTCCTCGAGCGCGGCCCGCCCGGCCTCGACGTCGGCGGTGGCCGA
>JBJONS010000763.1:0-2636 GCA_046051725.1 Pseudomonadota bacterium
GAGCGCTTCCTCGTCGACTACCGCGGCTGCGCCGTGGTCGTCAGCCATGACCACCGCTTCCTCGACACGGTGTGCACGCACATCCTCGACGTCGATTACCAGCGCGTGATCCAATACAAGGGCAACTACACCGCGTTCGACAAGTCGAAGATCGAGGAGCGCCAGCGGCGCGAGCAAGAGATCGAGCGGCGCAAAGAAGAGATCGAGGACCACAAAGAGTTCATCAACCGGTTCAAGGCCAAGGCGACCAAGGCCCGCCAGGCCAACAGCCGGGCCAAGCAGATGGCGCGGATCATCATCGACGAATTGCCCGAGTCGAGCCGCCGCTATCCGCTGTTTCGGTTTCAGCCGGCGCGGCCGAGCGGGCGCGAGGTGCTCTCGGTCAAGGGCATCTGGAAGAGCTACGGCAGCCAGATCGTCCTCGCTGACGTCACCTTCGACGTGCGCCGCGGCGAGCGGGTGGCGATCATCGGCCCCAACGGCATCGGCAAGTCGACCCTGCTCAAGGCCCTTATGGGGAAGGTGAGCCCCGACAGCGGCGGATCCTCCTGGGGATACGAGGCGCGCCCGGGCTACTTCGCGCAGGACCACAAAGAGGTGCTGCTCAAGGGCGAAGACACGCTCAAGGGCTGGCTGTGGGCCCAGGTGCCCGGCGAGGGCGTCGGCTTCGTCCACAGCAAGCTGGCCGAGGTGCTGTTCTCGAACGAAGAGGTGGACAAAAAGATCCACAACCTGAGCGGGGGCGAGGCCGCCCGGCTGGTCTTCGCCACGCTCGGCGTGCAGCAGCCCAACGTGCTGGTGCTCGACGAGCCCACCAACCACCTCGATCTCGAGGGCATCGAGGCGCTGGCCCGCGGCCTCGAGGCCTTTGAGGGCACCATCCTCTTTGTGAGCCACGACCGCTGGTTCGTCAGCCGCATCGCGACCCGGGTCATCGACCTGACCGAGGACGGGATCAGCGACCACGAGGGCACCTACGACGAGTACCTCGCCCGTCAGGCCAAGGATCGCCTCGACAAAGAGGCCGTCATCGCCGCCGCCCGCGAGGCCCGCCGCGACCAGCGCGCCGAGCCCAAGGCCAAAAGTGAGCCCAAGGCCGCTGCGGCGCCGAGCGGGGCGAGCAGCGGCATCGTTCTCCCGCCGCCGCGCAACCAAAAGCCGGTCAAGGCCGCCAAGGTCGACGAGGCGCCGGCCGAGGACGAGTGGCCGGCCGACTACGACTGGAGCCAGGGCTGGCAGGGCTGGCAAGGCAAGGGCGCCAAGCCCGGCGCGCCGGCCCAGGCGGGCGGCCCGGCGGCCAAGCCCGACGGGAAGGCCGCGCCGAAGGTCGATCCCAAGGTTGACCCGAAGGGAAAGAAGCGCAGCTAGCGCCCGCGCCCCGGGACCGGAGGGGGCGCGCAGCGCCGCCGCCGCGCCGCGGCGGCCCAGCCGGGCGGGCGGCGATCCCGCCGCAGGCGGAGCGCCGCCCGGGGCCCCGGCGCCGCCCGGAGGGCACGGTCAGGCGCCCAGACCGAGGAGAATTGTGCGCGCGTCGCGGCCCCGACCGTGGGGATCGACGATTCGTCGCGAGGGCCCTGCGGCTTCGCGCCGGCCGGCACGCTCAGGTGTCGTCGGGGTCGCAGTCGGCGCGCAGGGTGAAGGGCGCGTCTTCGCCGAACTCGCCCTCGACCACGACCACGTAGCGGGCGGGCTCGTTGTTCCAGATCGAGACCGCGCCGCCGCCGGCGCTGATGTCGCCCTCGCACTCGATGATGCTGACCCCGCTGCGCACGCAGGAGTCAGAGAAGCTCCAATACATCGCGAACAGATCGAGGTCTTCGCAGGGCGACTCGAGCGAGATGGTCACGAAACCGGTGCCGGGGTGCAGGAACTCGAACATGCGCTCGGGGCCCTGGTAGCTCTCGGTGCCGACCACCTCGCAGCCCCACACGCTGGAGTAGTCGCGCCCGTCGAGGTTGCTGGTGCCGCCGGTGGTCACCGCGGTCAGCGCCCCGCCGCAGCTCAGCGTGTCGGTGATGCAGTTGGCCTCGTCGTAGTCGACCGGGGCCGGCGGGTCGTCACAGTCGGGATCAACGTCGCTGTCGGCGTCTGCATCGGCGTCGCTGTCGGCGTCCGCGTCGCCTTCGCCGCCGCCGCCGTCGTTGCCGCCGCCGCCGTCACCCCCGTCGCTTGCGCCGTCGCCGCCGTCCTCTTCGCCGGCCGAGTCCTTGCCGTTGAACCAGCCGCAGCTGGCGAGCAGCAGCAAGGGGAGCGTGCGCAGGGCGCGGGCGGCGGCGGGGTTCATCGGGGCTCCTCGGGCGACGGCGCAGGGTAGCCGGCCCGGCCCCGCCCGTCGCGCCGCTCAGAGGCGGCCCATCACGAGGTAGCCGGCCACCGCGAAGACCTCGCGCAGCGCCCCGCGCGCCCGCACCGCGAGGCGGGGACGGCTGCCCGCCGCGTCGACATGGGCGTAGTGGCGGGCAAAGACGCGGCGCGCGCGGAAGGTGTGGTAGGCGTCGGTCACCACGATGACCCGCCCGTGGGCCAGCCCCTCGGCCGCGAGCAGATCGGCGGAGCGGGCGGCGTTCTCTTCGGTCGAGGTGCTCTGGGCCTCGAGCAGGGCCGCCGTCGGGGGCAGGCCGCGGTGAAGGGCGTAG
>JBJONS010000764.1:0-3912 GCA_046051725.1 Pseudomonadota bacterium
CAGCGGCGCCGCGGCGCCGGGGGGCTCCCGCACCGCCGGCACGGCCAGGGGGACCAGCGCGGTCGGCGCCGGGGCCCCGGCCGAGATCGGCCCGCGGGGCGGCCGCGGCGCGCCGGGGGGCAGCGGCGCGCGGGCCGGCACCCGCAGGCGGGCCTGGTCGGTGGGGCCAAAGGCCGCCGGATCCCAGCGCAGGCCCAAGGCCGGCTCGAGCTGCCAGCGCAGGCGCAGATCGAGCACCTCGCCGACCTCAAGCTCAGGCACGTCAATCACGAGCTCAGCCCCCCCGTCGGCGGCGCCCACCACCCGGGCCCGGTCGCGGCCGAGGCGGGCCCCCCGGCGGTCGCCGCGGCGCAGGCGCAGGTCGAGGGCCCGCAGGTCGGCCCCCGGATCCACCGGCAGGCGCAGCTGGCGGCAGGGCACGACCCGGCCGGCGCCATCGGGCGCGGCGCTCACGTAGATCCACACCCGCTCGCGCTTCTCGCGCAGATCAGCGGAGAGGCGGACGTCGTAGACGTCGACCTCGCAGGCGGCCCGCGCGGCGGGCCCGACGAGCAGCGCGGCGAGGGCGAGGGCGGGCCGAAGCATCGGAGCTCCAAGGCAGAGGAGGGGCAGACCGCCGGCGCCTAACGCCGCTGGGCGCCCGCACGCGGCGCGCGCGCCCCCCGCGGCCCGTCCGGGCGCGCGCGGGTCAGCGGAGGCCCAACGGGACCTGACGGAACCTGACGGGCTCCGTCACCCTTCGTCAGGTCGGCCTGCGGCGGAGACCACGTCGAGAACACCCTCAAGCACGTCATCATAGATGAGGTTCCCCGGGGCGGGACCTGACGGACCGCCGCGGGCCCCTCTCCGTATGTCGTTGATCTGCCGGTGGCACAGGACCTGCACAGCCGGCCGGGCGGAGGTCCCATGCACCCGCTCCTGCCGCAGCCGCACCCGCTCCCCCTCGCCGCGCTCCGCCCCGCGGCGCTCCGTCCGACCGCCGGCGCCGACCAGCCCCTGCTCTGCCCGGCGGGCGCCCCGCCGGCCGCCGCGCCCCCGCCGGCCCGCGACGGCGCGCTCCGCTGCGGCCTGCACGCGATCCGCGCCTACCGGATCGCCCTGCTGCAGCCCGCCCTCGCCGGTCAGACCCGCCGCACCTGGGAGGCGGTGCGGGCCCTGACCCTCGACGGCGAGGCGCCGCCCGACCTATTGGCCGAGGCGGCCCGGGCGGTCGTCGCCCTGGGCGAGGCCGAGGCGGCCGACTGGCTGCTGCGCCGCGCCCGCCGGGCGGGCAGCGCCGAGGCGGCCCTGCTCAGCGAAGCGCTGCGGGGCGATGACCTGCTCGGTCCGCCGGGACCGGCGCCGACCGGCAGCAGCGGGCAGATCGCCGACGCCTGGGCAGACCGGGCGGCCCGCGCCTGGGCGCGCGGCGACGGGGCTGCGGCGCGCCTGTGCCTGCGGCGCGGGCTCGAGCACCGCCCCCACCACGCCGAGCTGCGCGCCATCCTCGGCGTGGTCGAGGCGGACCTGCCGCTGCCCGAGGCCTTCGCCGCCCCGCTGCGGCGCGGCGGGGTCTCGACCGAGCGCTGGCGGCGCCGGGTCGGCTTCACGCCTACGCCCGCGCCCGGCGGCGACGGATGGAGCGCGCTGCGCGAGGACGGCGTGGTGCACCCGCGCCTCGCGCGCCCTGACGAGTTGGCAGCGCTGCCCGCCGACCACCTCGCCGTGCGGCTCGAGCGCCTCATCGACCGCGCGGTGGACGCCGAGCGCTTCGGCTACCCGGCCGAGCCGGCGCGGGCCGCGCTCGAGGCGATGGGGCTGGTGTTTCCGCTGCGGGCGACCGCCTGAGGGGCCGCGCCGCCCGCTCCGCAGAGGCCGGAGCGGGGCGCGCCCGGGCGCCGATCAGAGGACGAGGCCGCCGTCGACGTCGATGCACCGGCCGGTGAAGTAGCCGCACTCGGCGATGAACTTGACGGCCTGGAAGATCTCTTCGGGCTCGCCCATGCGCTTGAGGGGCACCGGCGCGACCACCTTCTCGAGCATCGCGGGGGGCATGCCCTCGAGGATGGGGGTGCGGGTGAAGCCCGGCGCGATGGCCCCGGTGCGGATGCCGTAGCGGGCGAGCTCGCCGGCCCACAGCTTGGTCATCGAGACCAGGCCGGCCTTGGCCGCGCTGTAGTTGCTCTGGCCCTGGTTGCCGGCGCGCGAGATCGACGAGATGGAGACGATGACCGCCTCTTGCCCGGCCTTGGTCTCGACGTGGTGCTTGGCGAAGGCGCGGGTGCCGTAAAAGACGCCGGACAGGTTCACATCAATGACCTGCTGCCACTTCGCGTCGGACAGCACGCTGACCACGCCGCTGTCCTTCTCTTTCTTGACCAGCAGGCCGTCGCGGATGATGCCCGCGTTGTTGATGAGGCCGTCGGCCCCGCCGAGCGCGGCGGCGGCGTCGGCGACCCACTGGTCGACCTCGGCGCTGTTCGCGACGTTGCAGGTGAACCCGAGCACCTTGCCCGGGAGGCCCTCACCGGCCGCGACGGTCGCGGCGATGACCTCGGCGTTCATGTCGCAAAAGGCGACGTCCGCGCCGAGCTTGGCGAGCCCGAGCGTAAAGTGCTTGCCCATGCCCGAGCCGCCGCCCGTGACCAGCCACTTGCTCCCCTCGATCTTCATGGAACCTCCCAACCCTGATTGGACCGGTGCGCTGCGGGCCGCGGGCGGGCACCTCTGCCCAGCCGTCGCGTCCCCTCCCCTCACCGCGCGGGGATGCTGCGCTGCGGCATAAGGCGGCGGGGCGGGCGGCACAAGGCGGCCCCCGGCCCCGCTCGGCGCGGTCGGTCCCGGGTCGCTCAGCGCGCGGCGCGCAGCCGCTGGACCGCGGCGCGCAGGCCGTCCAGCGTCAGCGGAAACATAGGGAAGGTCGCCCCGATCGCGCGGACCGTCGGGTGGTCCCACCACCGCTCGGGGTCGGGGTTGAGCCAGACGCTGTGGGGCAGCTGGCGCCGCATGCGCTGCAGCCACTCGAGGCCGCTGAGCTGGGCCCCCGCGCCGCCGAAGTAGCCAAAGGGCTGAAACAGCTCGTAGGTCGCCATGCTCGCGTCGCCGACGAAGACCACCCGGGTGCCCGCCGGCCAGGCGCGCAGCAGGTCCTCGATCGGGGTGCGCTTGCCGCTGCGGTAGTCCTCGGTGAGGTGGCCGTAGGGCACGTTGTGGAAGTGCCAGCTCTCGAAGCTCTTGAACCCCTTGAGCGCGCTGGCCGCGGTGAACAGCTGGGTCACCAGCTGGGTGTGCGGGCTCATCGAGCCGCCGGTGTCGAGCAGCAGCCGCAGGTGCACGCGGTTGATCCGGGCCGGCTGAAAGGCGAGGTCGACGTCGCCGCAGTTCTGCGCGGTCTTGTCGATGGTGCCGTCCAGGTCGAGCTCTTGCTCGCCTTCGCGGCGCAGGTTGCGCAGCGCCCGCAGGGCCACCATCATGTCGCGGTGGTCGAGCTGCCGGTCGGTGCGGTAGCTCTCCCACTCGCGGTCCATGGCGACCTGCACGGCGCTTCGGCTGCCACCCCCGCCCGCTTGGACCCCCTTGCTCGCGCTGCCGTCACGCCCAAAAGGGGAGTCGCCGCCGGTGCCGATCCAGCGGGAGCCCCCGTCATGGCGCTCTTTTTGCTCGGCGAGGCGCTTGAGGAACTCGCGCCGGAGCTCCTCGTCGCTCATGTCGATCTCGCGGCGGGGCCGCTGGGGGCCGATGCTCTGCTGCAGCCATTGCTGCATCGCAGCAGAGAGCGGCTCGGGCAGCTCGACGCCGGCGAAGGTCGCCTGAAAGGCCTGATCCCAGGCGTCAAACTGCGACTCTTTGTGGATCAGGATCGCCCGGCCGAGGCGGTAGAGCTCGGGCAGCGTGCCGGCGAGGCCCTTGCCGATCGCGTCGAGCAGGGCCAAC
>JBJONS010000765.1:0-7803 GCA_046051725.1 Pseudomonadota bacterium
CGGCCTCGCTTGGCGCCTGCACGCGGCGGCGCCCGCGGACGCCGACGTCGCGGCGCTCGGGGACCTCTGGGCGACCGTCGCGGCCGCCGACGGCCCGGAGGCGGCCTGGGCGAGCGTGATCTCGGCCCTGCTGCAAGACCCGCTCTTCCTCACCTATTGAGGCCCCGCGCCCGCCCGGCGCGGCGGTCCGGTGGGCGCGGCCCACTGCTGCCCCCTCCTCCCTGGGCCTGCCCGATGCGCTCCCCCGCCGCTGTCCGTCGCTCCCTCCCCCTCGGGCTGCTGCTCGCCCTCCTCGCCTGTGGGGACAAGGGGGAGCGGGATTCGGGCGGAGGTGCGGGCGCCGGCGACGGCGCGGACTCCGCCGACACCGGAGGGGAGGGCGGCGACGGCCCGCCGGTCGACTGCGGGGACCCGACCGGGCTGAGCTGGGACGCCTTCGGGTCGGGCTTCTTCCGCACCTACTGCACCGCCTGCCACAGCAGCACGACGCCTGACCGCCACGGCGCGCCCGACGGCGTCGATCTCGACACCGAAGAGGCGGTGCGGGCCCTCGCCCCCCGCGTCCGCGCGCGCACGCTCGACGACCAGACCATGCCGGTCGGCGGCGGCGTGCTCGAAGAGGACCGGGTCCTCCTCGACCGCTACCTCTGCCTGCACGGGGCCTGAGCGCCGGGCCTCAGCCGCAGGGCGTGGCCGCGACGGCCTCCCAGGCCTGCTCGGCCTCTTCCTCGGCGCTGGCCCGCTCGATCTGGGCGCCCATCGCGCCGTCGGCGGCGTGGGTGTCGTAGCGCAGGCGACCGGCGGTGGGCTTGGTCCAGCTCCCCCATGCGGGGCCGGGCGGGACGAGCTTGTCGGGCCCATGACCAATGAGGTCGGTGCGTCCCCAGGCCTGCAGGGCCTCGCGCACGTGGGGGGCCTCCTCTTTCTTCCAGTAGAAGAGCAGGGCGCGCTGGCGGCTGCGCTCTTTGAGGCCGCGGGCCACCGGCAGGGGCTCTTTGGTGTGCGGATCGACGCCGCTGACGTACATCGCGGTGGCCAGGGTGGCCGGGGTCGGCATGAACATCTGCACCTGGCGGGGGCGGAGGCCCTGCGCCTTCATGTACAGGGCCAGCTCGATGCACTCGGTGGGCCCGGTGCCCGGGTGCGCGCACTGGAAGTAGGGCACGAGGAACTGCTTCTTGCCGGCGTCCTCGCTGGCCTTCATGAAGCGCTGCATGAACGCCGTGAAGTAGCCAGAGCCGGGCTTGCGCATCTGGTGCAGCGCCCGCTCGCTGGCGTGCTCGGGGGCGACGCTGAGCTGACCTGGGGTGTGGTGCAGGGCCAGCTCTTCGACGAAGGTGTCGTCGAGCGACGCCAGGTCGTAGCGGATCCCCGAGTTGACGAACACCTTGCGGACCCCGGGGGTCGCGCGCAGGTCGCGCAGCAGCTGGATGTACGGCCCGTGGTCGGTGCCGTAGTGCTTGCAGCGCACGGGGTGCAGGCAGGACACCCGCCGGCAGACGGCGTTCGCCTCGTCGCTCGTGCAGCGCATGTGGAACATGTTGGCGGTGGGGCCGCCGAGATCGGTGATGATGCCGTTCCAGCCCGGCGCCGCGACCATGCGGGCCACCTCGCGCTTCACGCTCTCGGCCGAGCGGCTGACCACGTCTTTGCCCTGGTGGATGGTCAAGGCGCAGAAGCTGCACCCGCCGCTGCAGCCGCGGTTGACCATCACGCTGCCCTGGATGCTCTGCAGTGCCGGGATGGGCGCGCGGTAGCAGGGGTGGGCCTCGTTGGCGAAGGGCAGCTCGTGCAGGCGGTCGAGCTCGTCTGTGGTGAGGGCGGCAGCGGGCGGGTTCTGCACCACCCAACGGTCCCCGTGCTGCTGGATCAGCGTGCGCCCGCACGAGGGGTTGCTCTCGCGGTACATCAGCACGGTGAGCTGGTTGAAGGCGGCCGGGTCGGCCCGGCAGGCGTCGAGGCTCGGCAGGGTGATGACCTCAGGGCCGGCGGGCGGCGCCGCGCCCCCGCCCGTCGCCCAGGCCACGCCGGGGATCTGGCGGCAGTCGGCGATGGTCCCGCCGGCGTCCAGCGCGTCGGCGATCGCGATGACTTGGTGCTCGCCCATGCCATAGACGACGAGATCGGCCTTGGCCTCGAGCAGGATCGAGCCGCGGATCTTCTCTTGCCAGAAGTCGTAGTGGGCGAGGCGCCGCAGGCTGGCCTCGACCCCGCCGGCGATGACCGGCACCCCCTTGTAGGCCTGCTTGATCCGCCCCGTGTAGGGGATGGTGGCCCGGTCGGGGCGGTGGCCGGCGACGCCGTCGGGCGTGTAGGCGTCAGAGCTGCGGAGCCGGCGGGCCGCGGTGAACTTGTTCACCATCGTGTCCATGTTGCCGGCGGTCACGCCAAAGAAGAGGCGCGGACGGCCGAGCACCGTGAACGCGGCGGGGTCGGTCCAGTCGGGCTGGGCGATGATGCCGACGCTGTAGCCGTGGGCCTCGAGCCAGCGGCCGACGGCGGCCACGCCCCAGCTCGGGTGGTCGACGTAGGCGTCGCCGGTCACGAGGATGACGTCGAGCTGCTCACCCGGGGCGAGCTCGTCGACGCTCATCGGGAGGAAGGGGCGGTGGCGCGCGGGGCGGCGCGCGCCGTTGGGCGGGGGCGGAGGAGCGGCGACCATCGGTGTTCCGGGGCTGGTGGCGCCGGCCTATCCCGCCCGGGGGCCGAACCCCGCCGCCGCTCAGCCTTTGCGCTGCTGGACCTGCAGGCCCTGGAGCTGCAGCGCGTCGAGCTCGGCCTTGGTCTTGCCGCCGCCGGCCTCGACCCGCACGCCGCTGGCGCTGGTCTTGCCGGCCGTCGCGCTGACCCCGCCCTGCTGGGCGCGGGCGCTGTTGAGCAAGATCCGCTGCATCGCCGCCTTCTGGCCGGTCTGCCCGTCGCTCTCGAACTTCACCGTGTTGTCGCCGGGGCGCTGGCCGCGGGCCAGCTCGACCCCGCCGGCTTGGCCGGCGCTGATGCCGCCCGCCGACAAGCCGACGCTGCCCGAGGCCCGGTGGCGGGACAGGTCGAGCACGTCGGCGGCGCTGGGGCCGCCGCTGCTGGCCGGCGCGGCGGGGGTGCGGGCGTAGGCCTCGCCGAGCGCGCCCAGCGAGGGCAGGGCGTCGCCCTTGATCCCCAGGCTGTCGTTGACCTTGCCGCCGAGGTCCATGTCGATGCCGAGCGTGCCGCTGAGATCGGCCTTCAGCTCGTTGTCGTCGGTCATGTAGGCGCCGCGCACGCCGGTCCACAGCGGGCCGTCGAGCGGTCGGCTGAGGTCGGCCTTGGTGCCGCCGGGCACCAGGCGGTTGTCGCGCACCTGCACGCTGGCGTCGAGCGCGGTGCCCTCGCGGACCTTGACCGGCGCCCCGGCCACCGCGCCCGGGCGGAGCGGCGCCTGCACGTTCACGTCGGCGGAGTCGACCCGGCGCGCGCCGGTCGCCGCGAGCTGCCGCAGGTCGAGGCCGGCGACCGGCCCGCCGCCCGCGCCGCCACCGGCGGACTGGACCGCCGCGCCGCGCAGGCTCAGGCCGCCGAGGCCGAGGTCCCGCTTCTTGGCGTCTTCGGCGAGGGTCGCGTCCTTGATGTCGATCTCGTCGATCTTGCCGCGGGTGCCGCCGGCCGCGCCGCGCAGGCCCTCGCCGTGGGCCGCGGCCAGGCCGGCCGTCGTGCGCCCGCCGGCTTGGTTCAGGCGCAGGCCCTCGGCCCGCAGGGCGGCCGCGCTGCCCTCGCCGCTGGCCGCCTTGCCGGTGAGGCCGGTGACCGCCGCGCTGTCGAGGGTCACCGCGGTCGAGCCGCCGCCGCGCCGGGCGTCGAGGCCCCGCAGCGCGGCGGTGTCGGCCCCGCCGCTGATCCCGGCCGCGCTGCCCTTGACCTGGGTGGCGTCGAGCGCCTCGAGCGCGAGGGCGTCGCCCGCCTTGCCGCTGCGGCCCTGGGCGCCGCGGAGCTGGACCGACGCGGCCTGCACGCCCCCGGCCGAGAGGCCCTGGGCCTCGGCGGTGGCGACGCGGCCGGACAGGCCGTCGGGGCCCTGGGCGCCGCTGAGCCCGCTCGCGCTGGCGGTCTTCGCCTGGACCCCGGCCAGGTTGACGTCCTGGACGTTGGCTTGGGCGATCTGGGCCGCACCGCCGCCCGGCCCGGCGCTGCCGCTGACCCCGGCGAGCTGCACGCCGCCGACGCTGCCCTGGGCGGTGGTCAGGCCGCTGGCCTGGGCGCGCGAGACCGCGCCGGTGGCGGTGTCGCCGGACAGGCTGGCGCGGATCCCCTCGGCGCTGGCCGCGCGGGCGGTGGCGCCGCCGCCCTGGAGGCCGGCGCCGTCGATCCGGTCGACGGCGAGGTCCGCGCCGCCGCGCCGCAGCCCGCCCCGCAGGCCCTTGGCCGAGAGGGTCGCTGCGGCGGCCTGGTCTGTGTAGGCGGCGCCGGTGAGGCTGGCCGAGCCGAGCGTGGCCCGCAGCTCGTCGTTGTCCTTCTGGACCTTCACGTCGCTGAGCGCGGCGGTCTTGGCCTTGGCGCCGGCGCCGCTCAGCTCTTCGGCCTGCAGATCGCCGAGGCTCGCCGCGAGGCCGCCCTCGTGGGCGGTGAGCGCGCCGGCCCGCAGGCGCGCGCGGCCCAGCCGGGCGCCGCTCACCGTGTCCCGCACGCCGCTGACGCTGGCCTCGTCGACCTGCAGCGAGCGCCCGCCGCCCGCCTCGGGCCCACCCCGCAGTCCGCTCACGTCGGCCGCCGCCACCTCGACCCGGTCGAGCACCTTGGCGTCGCGCACGCTCGCGCTGTCGATGCTGCCCGAGGCGCCGGCCGCGCCGAACCGGCCCTTGGCGCCCTTGCCGCGCAGGCTCGACGCCGAGAACACCTTGCCGGTCATCGTCTGGGCCGAGAGCGCGGCGGCCGAGGCCTCGGCGCCCTTGGCGTCGCCGCCGACCGCCACGTCGACCGCGGCGATGTCCTCGACGCTGATGTCCTTGTGGTGCACGCCGCTGGCGCCGAGCTGGTCGGCCTTGGCCGCGTACCGGCTCGCCGCGCCGTCGGCGCGCCCGCGCGCGTCGAGGCCCCGGGCCCGCAGCCCGCCGAGCTGGACCGCGCCCGCCTGCGCGCCGGTCACGTCGGCCTTGCCGAGCGAGGCGCTCCAGTCGAGCGGGGCGCCGGACGGGGCGGCCGCGTCCTTCTGGGTCGGCGCGTCGGCCTTGAGCGCCGTCGCGCGCAGGGCGTCGGCCTTCAGCGCGATCGCGGCCGCGTTGCCGCCCGCCGCGCCGCGGTGCTGCAGGTCCACCCCGTCGAGGGCGGCGTCCTGGGCGTCGATCCACGCGGTGTCGAGGCCGCTGACCCCGAGCTGCTTGGCCGCCACGCCGGCCGAGCCCGCGTCTTGGTCGTAGCTCGCGGTCGCGCCCACCAGGTCGGCTTGCTTCACATCAGCGTCAGCGCCGTCAAAGTCGCGGATCTCGGCCGCTTCGACCGCGACCTTGGCCCGCAGGTGGTCGGCCTTGGCGTCGGCCATCGGCAGCCCGCCGCCCTGGTTCTGCGCGTCGACCCGCAGGCCCTTGACCCGCGCGCTGCCCATCGACTGGCCGCCGCTTTTCGCCCCCTTCACCTCAAGCTGCTCGGCGGCGAGGTGCGCCTGCTCGCCGCCTTGGCCGAGGGCCCCGCTGGCCCCGGCGACCTTCACCTCGGCGACCTCGTGGCCCTGCGCGCGCAGCCCGGCGAGCACCGCGGCCTTCAGCGCGAAACTGCCCCGGCCGTCGCCGCCCTCGAGGCTCAGCGGGCCGCCCTGGCGGCCGAGCTCGCCGCTCAGGCCCTCGAGCTGCAGGCGGTCGAGCGTGACCGGCCCGGCCTTGCCGTTGAACTTCACCGCGCTGACGTCGGCGCTGCCGACGTGAATCTTGACCGCTGCGCCCTGGCCCTGCTTGGCCGCCTCGGCCGGGTCGACGCCCTGCAGCCCACCGCCGGGCCGGGCGATCTCGATGCGCACGTCGCGGAGGAAGGCCGGGCCGGTCTTCAGCCCGGGCGCGTCGACGGCGCCGATGGCCACCGCGGCGCTGGTCAGCACGAGCACGCCGCTGCGCGGGTCGAGGCTGACCTTGCACGTGTTGTCGGCGCCCTTGCGGTCGAGCTGCAGCGCGGCCCGCAGGTGCGCGGGCACCAGATCCATCAGCTCGTCGAGGTCGGTCTCGACGGTGATCTTGCCGTCCTTCCAGCCGATGTCGGTGGCCTTGGCGACCTCGTAGGCGTCCTTGGCGACCTGCTTGGACTTGTCGACGAAGTCGCCGACCGCGGCCGAGGCCGCCCCAGCCTTCTCGGACACCCACTGGCCCGCGCCCCGCAGCCAGCCCATCACACCCTTGGACTTCGGCGCCGCGGCCCCCGGCGCGCCCTTGGCAGGGGCCTGCGCGGGAGCGACGTTCTGCGGGCCGTTCTGGGCCTGCTGGGGCGCCGAGCGCTGCGGGAGAGAGAGCTGCTGGGCGGACATGCGGGCCTCGTCGACCAGGGGAGGGGGCCCGCGCGGCGGCCCCCGCGTCCAGGGTACCGCCGGCGTCGGCCCGGCGGCGCCGCGGCCCGCGCGCGCTGTCACCGTGGGGTCATTGAGGAGGCGGACACGCCCGCCAAAACGACGACGCGCCGGGCCTCGGGGGAGGTCCGGCGCGCGGAAGATGGGCGGGCGGGAGGGGCGCAGGTCCGGCGCCCCCGCAGCCCGCAGCTCAGGCGGAGATGGCGCGCAGCAGGGCCACCTTGCGGCAGCGCGGCGCGGCGGAGCAGCGCAGGCAGGCGCCGAGCGCCTTCTGGGGCACCTCGGCCCGCGCGACGGCCTGGAAGCCGGCGTCGAGCAGCGGGGCGGCCTGGCTGGTGAAGCAGAAGACCTCGGCCGCGCCGAGGGCGGCGAGCTGGTCGACCGCGGCCTCGATGAGCAGGGCGCGCAGGCCGCTGTCGGCGGAGAGCAGCAGGCCGAGCTCGCCGCGGCTGGCGCTGACGAGGTGGGCGCTGACGAGGCCGACGATGGACCCGCCGAGCTCGGCGACGGTGAGGTCGCGGAGGCGGGCGGCGAGGCCGGCCTCGGTCATCGGGAGGATCTGGCCGGCGGCGACGGCCGCGGCGACCAGCGCGGCCACGGCGGGGAGGTCGCGCGCGTGTGCGGCGCGGAGGCTGACGTCTCGCAGGTCGAGGGTGACCTGCTGCTCGTCGTTGCGCTCGGCGGCGATCTGGGCGTCCTCAAACATGGCGGCCCTCCTCGGGGCGGTGACAGGGCGGGGCGCGCGCGCCCCCCGTGCGCGCGGGTGGCTCCCCGGGCGCCCGGCCATATGCACCGGCGTGAATGATTATGCAAACCGATGGAAGAAGAAATCGGCCCCGACCGCTGAACCTTGACGGCTGTGTGACGACGAGCACGGTGATCCGGCCGCGGTGGGGCCAGGGGGGCCTTCATTCACCTGCGACCAGCGGCGCCGCCGATCAGCCGCGGGCCCGCAGCCGCCGCAGCCCCCGGTGGGCCCGGGACAGCGCCCGCCAGGTCGGGCTCGCGTGGATCACCGCGAGCTCGGCCTGGGCGGCGTGCAGGGCCGCGGGCAGCGCCGCCCAGGGCAAGGCCGCCGGGGGCGCCCGCGACGGCGCGCGGGCTAGCGCGCGCAGCGGGGCCAGGGCGACGTCTGGGTGAGCGATCTCGGCGATCAGCGCCTGGGCCGCCGGCACGGTGGCCGCCGGGTCCGCGCCGCCCGCGGCCAGGGCGCGCAGGGCGGCGGCGACGGCGGCGGGGCGGGCCTCGATCTCCCGCAGGCCCCCCGCGGCGGCGAGCGCGGCGGC
>JBJONS010000766.1:0-14529 GCA_046051725.1 Pseudomonadota bacterium
TCCGGCGCGACGGACGCGCCCCGCCGCCATAGACCTCCGCCGCCCTCTCCCCCGCCGCCGCCTGAGCCTCCATGTCGCACCCCTCCGCCAGCGCGCCCGCCCGCGCCCCCGCCCGCGCGGACGAGCCCGCTCCGCCGCGCAGCCGCCGCGCCCAGCGCAAAGATCGCACGCGGCACGCGCTGTTCGGGGCGGCGATGACCTTGTTCGCGCAGCAGGGCTACGACGCCGTGACGGTCGATGACATCGCCGCCCGGTCCGGGGTGAGCCGACGCACCTTCTTCCGCTACTACGCGACCAAGGACGCGGTGCTGCTCGGCCACCACGACCGGCGCCTCGCGGTCCTCCGCCGGCACCTGCGCCGCTCGCCCGCCGAGAGCCCGGGCCACCAGCTGGTGCGCCGGGCGCTGCAGGCCCTGGTCCACCGGGCCACGCTCGAGCGCGACGAGCTGCTCGCGGTCGAGCGGGTCGTGCGGGCCTCGGGCCCCCTCATCGCGCGCCAGCTCGAGCAAGACATCGAGCTCGAGCTGCTCCTCGCCGAAGAGATCTTCCGGGCCGACGGCGGCGGGACCGCCGGCCGCCTGCGCGCCGAGGTCTGCGCAGCCGCAGTGGTGGGCGCCTGGCGCTCGACGCTGCGGGCCTGGTTCGGCGGCGGCTGCGCCGACGACCTGCGCGTGATGGCCGAGCTGGCCCTCGACATCGTCATCCGGGGCGTGGGCGCGCGCGAGCTGGTGCTCGAAGCGCCGGCCGATGAGGGCCTCGAGCTCGCCGCAGAGGACCAAGCCCTCCTCGATGATGACGACGGCGACGCCGATCTCGACGACGAGCACCCAGCTCCTCTGGCCTAAGGCCCGCGCGGGCCGCGCTGCGATAGACCGCGGCGTCGAGCGGACCCTGGGGCCGCTCCGGAGGATCCGCCCGTGTCCGCCCCGCCGAACGACGCCACCCCCGCCGAGGCGGCCGCCCCCGCCGACCTCGGCGTCCGCAAGCTCATCGTGCAGACCGTGGTCGGCCTCGTGGCGCTGCTCGCTGTCTTCCTGGTGGTGGGCGCGGTGTTCTACAAGCCGCTGGTCGCCGCCGGCACCTGGACCGTCGAGACCCTCGGCGGCCCCGGTCTGGTCGCCGCGTTCTTTGTGCTCGACGCGGTCTGGCTCCCCATCCCTCATGAGACCTTCTCGGGCCTCGCGCTGGTCGGTGGAATGGGGTTCTGGGAGATCACCGCGTGGGCGACGCTGGGCAGCTGGCTCGGCGGCGCGGCGGGCTTCGCGGTCGCCAAGCGCATCAACCACATGGCCTGGTTCCAGCGATTCATGCGCGGGCGCGCCCGCCAGGCCCTCGACATCGTCGAGCGCTACGGCGGCTGGGGGCTCGCCATCGGCGCGATCACGCCGCTGCCCTATGTCTGGACCACCTGGGCCGCGGGCGCGCTCGACATGCCGTGGCGGCAATTCCTCCCGATCAGCGTGCTGCGGGTGCCGCGCATCGCCTTCTACCTCTGGCTGATGGAGCTCGGCTTCCTCAAGCTCTAAGGCCCACATCCACCACAGAGCCCCCCTGCCCCGCCCATCGGAGGCCGCCTGAGCCCACCCGACCTGCAGCTCCCGCTCCCCGCTGGCCCCGCGGGCCTCAGCGTCGGCCGCAAGCCCGCCGCGCAGCACGCCCGCGACCTCGGCGTCTCGCTCGAGGCGGTCGAGCTGTGCCGGGGCACCGATCTGATTGACCTGCACATCGACACCTTCATCCCGCCGCGGCTGTGGGGCTACGACCCCCGGGCCCGCCACAGCGGCTGGATCTTGGGCCGGCACTTCTTCGGCCACCTCGACCTGCCGCGCATGCGCGACGCGGGGCTGTCGGGCGCGATGTGGTCGATCACGACCAACCCCTTCCGCTCCGCCGACGCGCGCTGGCGCACCTTTCAGACCAACCTCGAGCGCCTCGGCGCCCTGGTCCGGGCGAGCGCTGGGCAGCTCATGCTCGCGCCGACCCGGGCGGCCTACGCCGCCGCGAAGGCCGCCGGCGCGCACGCGGTGATGGTCAGCGTGCAGGGCGCCAACGCCTGGGAGGCCGCGCCGCAGGGCGCCGCAACCCTCGCCCAAGACAGCGTGGTGCGCGCCACCCTCGTCCACCTCACCAGCTCTTGCTACGGCGCGACCAGCAGCCCCCACAGCCTGCTGCGCCGCGACAAGGGCCTGACCCCCGCCGGCCGGGCCCTGGTCGAGCAGCTCAACGCCCAGCGGATCTTCGTCGATCTGGCCCACATCCACCCCGAGGCCTTCTGGGGGGCGGTCGCGGTGCACGACCGCGCCCAGCCGCTGCTGGCCACCCACACCGGGGTGACCGGCGCGCGCCCCCACTGGCGCAACCTCGACGACGCCCAGCTGCGGGCCATCGCCGCGACGGGGGGCGTGGTCGGCGTCATCTTCGCGACGAATTTCTTGTCGCGGCCCGGCGGTCCCCGCGACGCGCGCATGGTGCTCGAGCACATGGAGCACATCATCCGGGTGATCGGCGAGGACCACGTCGCCGTCGGCAGCGACTATGACGGCGCCATCTCGCCGCCCGCCGAGCTCGGCTCGGGCGACCGCTATCCGGTGCTGGTCCAGCGCATGTTGGACGCGGGCTGGTCGACCACCAGGATCGAGAAGGTCCTCGGGCAGAACTTCCTC
Organism: Pseudomonadota bacterium; assembly: GCA_046051725.1. Lineage (GTDB taxonomy): Bacteria > Myxococcota_A > UBA796 > UBA796 > UBA2385 > JAEUKK01. The sequence continues at coordinate 2,664 of JBJONS010000766.1, forward strand.
CGCTGCTTTGCCGCCCTGCGCCCCGGCGCGGCGGCCGCGCCCGCCCCGGAATAGGTGCGCGCTGGAGCCTCCCATGCACCTCGGCCTCGACCCTGCGACCACCCTCCCCCACGCGGGCGCCGCGCTGAGCACCGCGGTCGCCCTGGGGCTGCGCGCCCTGCCCCTCGGCGCAGGCCTGTTCGGCGGGGGCCGCTTCGACGGCCAGGTCGCCTTGGTCACGGGCGCGGGCTCGGGCATCGGCGAGGCCTGCGCGCTCGAGCTGGCCCGCCGGGGCGCTGATCTCGCGCTGCTCGGGCGGCGGGCCGACCGGCTCGAGGCGGTCGCGGCGGCGGTGCGCGCCACCGGTCGCCGCGCGCTCAGCCTGCCCTGCGACGTCACCGACCACGCCGCGCTGGGGGCCGCGGTCCAGGCGGCGGTCGACGGCCTCGGGGGCCTCGACCTCGCCCTCGCCAACGCCGGCGCTGGGGTCAACGGGCGGCTCGAGGTCACCCCGGTCGAGCAGTGGCGCCGGCAGTTCGAGCTCAACGTGCTGGGCGTCGTCTCGACCGCGCAGCACTGCCTGCCCCACCTCCGCGCCCGACAGGGGCGCCTCGGGCTGGTCGGCAGCGTCATGGGCTTCCTGAGCCTCGCCGGCTCTGGACCCTATGCGTCAAGCAAAGCGGCGGTGCGCTCCATCGGCGCGACCCTGCGCCTTGAGCTGGCCGGGTCAGGGGTGAGCTGCACGACCATCCACCCCGGCTTCGTCGAGTCCGAGATCGCCAAGGTCGACAACGACGGCCAGCTGCACCCCGACCGGGTCGACCGCCGCCCGTCGAAGGTGATGTGGACCGCCGACCGGGCGGCCCGCGTCATGGTCGACGCGCTCTACGACCGCAAGGGCGACTTTGTCTTCACGGGGCACGGGAAGGCGGCGGCCTTCGTGGCCCAACACGCGCCCGATCTGGTCGAGCTCGTGCTGCGGGTGGCCGGCGACCGGGCCACCAACCGTCCGCGCCCCTGACGCGGCGCGGCGGCGGCTCCTCCCTCTCCCCCGCGCGCCGGGTCTGCCCCCCTCTCTCCTCCGCTGCCCGTCCCCCTCTCTCGTGGCCCCCTGCCCTCCCGCGCCACCTGCCCCGGAGCGCCCATGCGATCCGACCCGACCCGACGAACCGCAGCTCGAGCCCTGGGCCGCCGACCACGGGGGGGCCTCCCGACCCTGGTCCTGCCGATGGGCCTCGGGCTGGCCCTCGCCGGCTGTGACCAGGCCCGGGTGCTGACCCACGCCGCGGCCATCGACGGGGCCTTCGGCGCCGCCGAGGTCGGCGAGCAAGAGGACGATCTGCACGTCACCAAGGGCGACGAGCTGCGGCGCATCGACCTGCTCGGCCGCCCGCTCGACACCTACCCCTCGGGCGACAAGCGCCTGCGCCTCGTCGAGGTCGACGAGCGGGACCTCGCCAAGGGGCCCAAGGCCTACGTGACCGACCGCGCGGGGCTCTGGCGGGTGCTGCAAGACGAGGTCGAGCTGCTGATCGACGTCGACGACGTGGATCTGCGCGCGGTCGCCCTCATCGACGGCGGGCTGGTGACCCTCGAGGTCGACCCTGAAGACGGCTGCGCGCTCAAGTGGCACGACAGCGCGGTGATCGAGACCTCCCGGGTGCTGCTGCCCGCCGCGGCCTGCGCCGATGGCGCCCTGCTCCGCACCGACCGCAGCAACGGCGACGCCTTCGTGGTGACCTTGACCGGGGTCTGGGCGGCCACGCCCGGCTTCGCGCCCTTCACCTGGCCCCAGGGCGGCAACCTCGCCGCCTTCGACCCCGCCGTCGGCGCGGTGGTCATCGGCACCCGCCGCGACACCGAGCTGCGGGCCTGGACCGTCATCGGTGAAGAGCTCTGGTACCAAGACCTCGGCGAGCCCCTCATCGAGATCGAAGACCTGGGCGCGCTCGGCGCGCTCGGCGTGCTCAGCAGCCGCGGCGAGGGCGGGCGCATCATCCTGCTCGACACCGCGGGCGGCGGCCCGCTCACCGCCGAGGACCTGCCCGTGGCCCCGGTGGGCCTCAGCGCCGGGCGCAGCGGCGCGCGCCTCGCCCTGCGCCTGGACGGCGAGCTGCACGTCTTTGACGTCGATCTGGAGGCCCGATGAGCGAGGCACGCCACGGGACCCTGCCGACCCGGGTGGCCCGCGCTGCCCGGGCCCTCCTGTCCCGCGCGGGGGCCGGCGCCCTCACCCGTGGGGGAAGGTCCGCCTCTTGGGCCACCGGGGTCCTCCTCACCTCCGCCCTCAGCGGCATGGTCGTGCCCGGCGGCCACGCCTGGGCAGGGGTCGACCGCGAGGCGGTGGGGGTCCAGGCCGCGGTCGGTCCGGTGCTGCGGTCGGATCGCGGGCGCCCCATGGGCCTCAAGGGGGGCTTCGCCGTCGAGCTCGAGGCGCCGGTCGTGTGGCGCTTCGGCGCGCGCTTCGACCTCGTGACGGGTATGGACAGCGCCGATCAGCTGCGGGCGACCGGCCCGACCCTTGCGCTGATGCCGGTCTTTCGCCAGCCCCTCGACGTCTACTTCATCGAGGCCGCCGCTGGCCCGACGCTGTGGACCGGGCGCAGCGCGTGGTGGGGCGGCGCCTACCCCGGGCCCTTCCCCGGCGTGCGCGGCGCGCTGGGCTTCGGGCTGCGGCCCCACCCGCTGGTCAGCGGCAAGCTCGAGCTCGGCACCGACCACAGCTGGGGCACCCACCCCTTCGTCAACGGCCAGAGCCACGGCTGGGACCTGCGCCTGATGATCAGCGGGCACCTGCCGCCGCTGCAGCGCTGAGCACGCGCAGGCGGCGGGGTCCGGGCGCCGGCGGCCCCCCTCCGGCCTCGCCCACAGGGGGCTCGGTCGGGGCCAAGCCCCGACCGCGGCGTGCCGCCGCGGCCTCCGGTCGGCCGGGCGCGGGGGCCAGGGGCGCGGCGGCCGGGCTGCGATAAACCCCCGGCTCCCTTCACCTCGGGAGCTCCTCGTGATCCTCCAGATCCTCGCCATCATCGCCGGCGTGGCCATGCTCGTCTTCGGCGGCGACGGCCTCGTGCGGGGCGCCGTCGGCATCGCCGCCCGGCTCCGCATGCCCCCCTCTCTGATCGGCCTGACCATCGTGGCCATGGGCACCTCAATGCCCGAGCTGGTGGTGAGCCTCGGCGCGGCGATCGGCGGGCAGCCCGATCTCAGCATCGGCAACGTGGTCGGCTCCAACATCTACAACATCTGCTTGATCTTGGGCATCACGGCGATGATCCGCCGGCTGACCTGTGACCTGGGCGAGATCCGCCACGACGGCGCGTGGATGATCGGCGCGTCGGCGCTGTTCACGGGCCTCGCCTGGGACGGCCTGCTCGGGCGCCTCGACGGCTTGGTCATGCTCGCCGCGATGGGCGTGTTCCTCTGGTCGGCGATCCGGCGCAACAAGGCCGTGCTGCCCGCCGCGCCCGTCGAGGGCGCGCCGGCGCCGATGGGCTGGCCCAAGGCGAGCGGCTTCGTGGTGGGTGGCCTGCTGCTGCTCATGGGGGGCGCCCAGGCGCTGATCTTCGGGGCGACGGCGGTCGCGGCGGCGCTGGGCGTGCCCGAGATGATCATCGGGCTGACCGTGGTGGCGATCGGCACCTCGCTGCCCGAGCTCTTCGCCAGCGTGATGGCCGCGGTGCGCGGCGAGTCAGGCATCGCGATCAGCAATGTCGTCGGCAGCAACGTCTTCAACATCCTGTTCATCTTGGGCGGCACCGGCACCATCCACCCCATCCGCGTGAACCCCCAGGTGCTGCAGAGCGACACCTGGTGGATGATCGGCTTCGCGGTGCTGCTGGTGCTGTGGGCCGGGCGCGCGCTGCCCGTCGGCCGCCCCTTCGCCGGGCTGCTGCTGGCGCTGAGCGCCGTCTACACCTACACGCTGGTCTGAGGGCCATCTTCGCGAAGGCGGGCCCCCCCCTGTCCAGCCGGCGGGCCGGTCCGCTGCGCGGCGTGGCACGCTGAGGGCGCGGTGACGCTGCCCCGCGCCGCCGGTGTTGAACCCAGCGCCTGACCACCCGCCGGGAGCGACCATGCCCCCCCTCCTCCGGCCCCGCGGGGCCGCCGCCGCGGCCCTCCCCACCGCCCTCGCGCTGGGCGCGCTCGTGCTCACGTCGGCGCCGACCGGCGAGGCGCAGCCGCCCGCGCCCCAGACCTTCTGCGAGGTCTACCCCGAGGCCCCGGCCTGCGCGGGGGGCGCGCCGCCCTGCGAGACCTGCCACCAGACCCCGCCGGCGCTCAACGACTACGGCGCGCAGGTCGCGGACGCCTTGCTCCCCGGCATGGCCCGGCCGCTGTCGGCGGCCGACTTCACCACCGGGCTGCCGCTGGCCTTGGCCGCGGTCGAGGGCCTCGACGCCGATGACGACGGCTGGGCCAACCTCGAAGAGGTGCTGGCCGGCAGCAGCCCCGCCGACCGGTCCGACCAGCCCAAAGACGTGGACTGCGTCGACGACGACCAAGACGGCTGGCAGCTCTGCGGCTACGACCTCGACTATGCCTACAAGAAGGTCATGCTCGACTTCTGCGGGCACTCGCCGAGCTGGCTGCAGCGCGCCGAGTTCAGCCAGCGGGCGGGCGCGCGGCCCCGGGCGCTGCACGCCGCGCTCGACGCCTGCCTCGACAGCGAGCACTGGCGCGGCATCGAGGGCCGGGTCTGGAACCTCGCCAACAGCAAGATCGGCCCGCAGATCGCGGTGAAGTCGGGCAACCCCGTCGGCCCGATCCCGCTCGCCGACTACGACGACGACTACGCCTACTTCGTGTGGACCCAGACCGACGACCGCGACGCCCGCCTCGTGCTGACCGGGCAGACCTTCGCCCAGGCCCGGATGATCGACGGCCGCACCGTCTATGAAGAGTGGGACCGCACCCCCGACGAGGACTACGCCCTGCGCGGCGTGGACCGCTACCAGGCCGTCGAGAAGGACCGCCGGGCGGGCCTGTTGACCCACCGCTGGTTCATCATGTCCAACACGATGTTCACGTCGCTCCCCCGCACGACCGCCGCCCAGGCCTACCGGGCCTTCCTCGGCTACGACATCGCCAAGCTCGAGGGCCTCTGGCCGGTCGCCGGCGAGCCCGTCGACTACGACAGCAAGGGCGTCCAGGCCGAGGCCTGCGCGAGCTGCCACGCCACGCTCGACCCGCTGACCTACCCCTTCTCGCGCTACGAGGGGATCGGCGGGGGCGGACCCTACTCCACGCCCTATAGCTACGCCCCCAACCGCCTGCGCACCTTCACCGATGAGGACGGCGAGCGGGTCAAAGACACGCCCGAGGCCGGGGTGCTCTTCGGTGAGCCGGTGGCCGACCTGCGGGAGTGGGCCCAGGTCGCGGCGAACAGCGAGGCCTTCCGCCGGGCCACCGTGCGCGACTATTGGCGGCTGCTGCTCGGCGAGAGCCCGCGCCCGAGCGAAGAGGCCGAGTTCAGCGCGCTGGTCGATGCCTTCGGCGAGAAGCACGCCTATAGCGTCGAGCGCATGCTCCACGACCTCATCGACACGGAGGCCTACGGTGCGCCCTGACCCCCTCCTCCTCCCCCGTCGTCCTGGGGCGCCGCGGCGCTCCCTCGCCCTGCTGGCGCTGGGTGTGCTGACCGCCTGCGCGGCCGGCCCGCGCACCACCAGCCGGATCAACCGCGTGCAGCCCCGCTCCGGCGAGGTCTGGGCCCGCGACGTCGGCAACGCCCTCGGCCTGCAGCCCTGGGAGCTCTGCGCCGAGCTGGGCACCCGCGACTGCGTCGAAGAGGCCCACCGCATCACGCTGGGCGGGGTCGAGCCGGCCAGCCTCGGCATCGACGCGCCCCTGCCCGAGCCGAGCGTCAGCGCCCCGCTCGCCGCCGACCGCGTCGCGATCTCGGCCTGCGGCGAGCGCTACGCCCGCGACAAGGCCGGCCCCGCGGTGCTCTTCGGGCCGGTGCTCGACCGCGACAGCCGGCGCAGCCGCGAAGAGGTGAGCGCCGCCCTGGTGCTGCGCATGCTCGGCCGCCCGGCCACAGAAGACGAGGTCGACGCGCTCGAGGCCCTCTACGACGACATCAAAGACAAGGCGGACGACCCGGTCCGCTCTTGGGCGGTGGGCGCCTGCGTGGTGGTGACCACCTCCACCGAGGCGCTGTTCTACTGAGCGTCGCTGGCTGCCGCCCCTGAGCGGCGCCCCCTCCCCTCGCCAGATCTCCTGCCCTGGCCCCTCCCCTTGCCCTTGGTCCGGAGCCCGCCGATGCGAAGCCGCCGCGCCCTGCTCCAGCAGCTCTCCGCCTTCGCCGGCGTGGGCCTCGCCTCGAGCCTGCTCAGCCCCAAGGCGCTCGCCAAGGGCGCCCAGGATCCCCGCTTCCTCATCGTGCTCTGCGCGACCGGCGGCGGGTCGATCATCGACGGGCCGCTGGCGGTCAAGGCCAGCGAGTCGGCGACGCCCGACGTGCTGAACACCTTCCCAGACGCGATCGTCAAGCAGTGGCAGGGCAGCCCCTTCCGGGCGGTCGATCTGACCATGAACAGCATCGGGGCCATCCCCGCGCCCTTCACGGCGCGCCCGAGCGCGGTGCTCGAGCGCCACCGCGCGGCGCTGATGGTCGCGACCCAGACCGGCACCAGCGTCAACCACCAGATCGCCGAGCGACGGTCGATCACCGGCAACGAGGCCTTTCGGGGCCGCACGCTCCAAGAGCTGGTCGCGTGGCAGTATGGCGCCGAGGTGCCGATCCCCAACGTGCACCTGCTCGCTGGCACCGGCTTCAACGACACCGGCACCGACGCCACCGTGCCCGCCTGGGCCCGGCGACAGGTGGTGGCCGACCCGGCCATCTGGCCCCTGTCGCTGCACGGCACCAAGGGCCTCGAGCGCGGCCTGCCCGCCGACGTGCTCAAGTCTGTCCGCATGATCCGTGAAGAGCAGTTCGAGCCCGCCACCCGCTTCGGCCAGATCTACGCCGAGGCGCCGCGCATGGCCGAGTGGGCCCGCCTGCGGGGCGAGCCCCAGGACCGCATCGAGGCGATGGGCCTCATCGAGAAGCTGATGGTGGCCGAGGACAGCCCCGAGCTGCCCTTGTCGAAGTTCGGCCTGCGCAGCAGCGGATCGGCCGCCGCGGCCCGGGCCGCCTTCCCCAACTCCGGCACCGACCCGCTGCACGCCCAGGCTGCGCTGGCTTTCCTCCTCCTCAAGCACGGCGTCTCGGTGTCGGTCACCCTCGGCCCCGACTTCGGCTTCGCCTACGCCCCAGGGGTCAGCGACGGGGCGGGTCTGCCGCCCGACAGCGTGCTCAACCCCCCGCTCGGCTTCGACTTCTCGCACCAGGCCCACCGGGCGGCGCAGTCGGTGGTGTGGTCGCGCATCTACGCCGTGGTGGACGGCTTGATCGGCCTGCTCAAGGCCGAGCCCTTCGCCGGCGGCGGCAGCATGTGGGACCGCACGCTCATCTATGTCGCGACCGAATTCGGCCGCACCAAGGCCAGACCCGAGGGCGCCGAGGACTGGGGCACGGGCCACGACCTCAACAACGGTGTGGCGGTCTTCTCCCCCCTGGTGCCGGGCGACACGCTGCGCGGCGGGGTCGACCCCGACACCTGCCTGACCTACGGCTTCGATCCCGACTCTGGCGACCCCACGCCAGGCGAGAACAACGCCGAGGTCGACATCTTCAGCGGCCTGCTCGGCGCGCTCGGGGTGGACCGCACCGACAGCGGCCTGCCCGACGTGCCCGCGCTGCGGAGGGCCTGAGCCATGCCCGCCGGCACCCTCGCCCGTCCCCGCCTGTCCGCCGCCCTCGTCGCGGCAGCCGCGCTGTCGGCCTGCGGGGAGCCCAAGGACTTCGACCAGGACGGCGCTCCTGCGTCCGAGGACTGCGCGGACCGCGATCCGTGGGTCTACCCCGGCGCGCCCGACACCCCCGGTGACGGCCTGGACGCGAACTGCGACGGCGATGACGAGGCCTGGCCCTACATCGGGACCTGGACCCTGCGGCAGCTCTCGGCCGGCGTCTCTGGGGTCGAGGTGCTGCAGTCCGAGACCGCCGAAGGCACGCTGGCGCTGGGCGAGGCGGGCGAGGTGATCGTCGACTTCGGCGTGACGCTGGACCCAGCGGTGGTCGGGGACGCGCTGCCCGTCCGCCTCGCCATGACCGGGACCCACGAGCCGCTGCCCGGCGCGGCCCGCTTCCTGCTCTGGGCCGAGGGCGACAACTACGGCGAGCAGATGCACCTCGACTGGGAGTGCGCGCTCGAGGCCGACGAGCTGGTCTGCGCCGGCGAGTTCAAGGGCTTCGACAGCAGCCTCGACGCCGCGGCGCTGCTGAGCGACCGGGGCTGAGCGGCCCGGCGCCCGGCCCCGCCCGGCGGAGCGCTCCGCGACAGCCGCTCGGCGCCGGCCGGCCGGACCGTCCGATTCTGCGACGGGCCCGCAGCGCGGCGCCGCGGGGCGCACCACGAAGATGACCCACCTCACGTCATCTTCGACTGCACACCGCCGGGTGTCCCGCCCCGCGTTGACGAAGCGTTGACGGTCACGCACCAGCGGCGGCCGGAGCCTGTGGCACACTCGTCCCGACGGGAGGCGCGCGCCGCCCCTCGCCTCTGCCCAGACGCGACCCTCCGCGGGTCCACCGCGCGGCCCCAGCGCCGCCGCAGACCACCCGCCCCGACCGCGCCCCCACCGTCCCCACGCAGCCCCTGGCTCGGAGCCCGCATGCGCACCGCGACCCTGCCCCTCGTTGGTTTTCTCTCCCTTTTCGCGGTCGCCTGCACCGCCGAAGAGACCGATGACAAGTCCACTGACGGCGGCGACGGCGCGACCGACGACGGCGCCGCGGGCGACGGCGGGTCGGGCGACGACGGCGGCGGCACCGGCCCCGACACCTCGGACAACGACGCCGACGGCCTGACCGCCGACGAAGAGGCCGAGCTCGGCACCGATCCCGAGGACGCGGACACCGACGCCGACGGCTACCGCGACGGCGACGAGATCACCGAGGGCAAGGACCCCCTCGACAGCGAGTCGGTGATCTACACCGGCGGCTGGCCCTACCAGGCCAACAAGGACGACTTCGGCGCGCCCGAGCCGGGCCGCGGCGGCGGCCGCCCCGGCGAGCAGATCGGCCGGTGGGTCTACGTCGACCACTACGGCGAAGAGGTCGACATCTACGACTTCGCGGGCCACGGCAAGCCGGTGATCCTCGACGTGTCCGCGGTCTGGTGCGGCCCCTGCAACGCCGTCTCCGACTGGCTCTCGGGCGGCGACGACGCCTACGGCCTCGAGCCGGTCTACGGTGAGCTGCGCGCGGCGGTCGAGGCGGGCGACGTCTTCTGGATCACCGTGCTGACCCAGGACCGCACCGGCGCCTCGGTCGAGTCCGGTGAGGCCGGCCGTTGGGACAGCCTCTACCCGGTCGAGGGTGTGCCCGTGCTCGGCGGCGACAGCGGCATCGAGCGCGAGCTGGGCCTCCGCTTCTTCCCCAGCTTCTACGCGCTGGACGAGAACATGGCGGTCACCGCCCCGCCGACCGAGGCCAACATGTTCGCGGCCTTCGACGAGGTCCAGGGCGGTCTCTGACCGCACGAGGGCGAGGCCGATCCCGGGCTCGCGCGCGGCCCCTCCGCCGGGTACGGCGGGGGGCCTTTCGTTTTTGGCGGCCGCCCCCGCCCTGGAGCCCCGATGCCTGACTTGAGCCGCTGGACCGACCGGGTGGCGCTGGTGACCGGCGCGTCCTCGGGCATCGGCGAGGCGGTCGCCGTTCGCCTCGTGCACGAGGGCATGCGCGTGATCGGCTGCGCCCGCCGCCTCGACCGCATGCAGCACCTCCGCGACCGGCTCGGCGCGCGCTTCGTGCCCATGCAGGCCGACCTGCGCGACCCGGCCGCCATCGAGGCCCTGTTCGCCAGCCTCGACGCGCAGGGCCTCATCCCGGCCGTGCTCGTCAACAACGCCGGTCTGGCCAGCAAAGACAGCCTGCTCGACGGGCAGCGCGAAGGCTGGCGCGAGATGTTCGACGTCAACGTGCTGGCCCTGTGCCAGTGCACCCAGCGCGCGGTGCGGGGCATGCGGGCCCACGGCGACGACGGCGCGGTGGTGCACATCTCGAGCATGGCCGGCCACCGCGTGCCGGTCGGCGGCAACAGCGTCTACGCCGCCACCAAGTTCGCGGTGCGCGCGCTGACCGAGGGCCTGCGCCAAGAGCTGTACGCGGCGGGCAGCGGCGTGCGGGTCAGCGCGGTGAGCCCCGGCTTGGTCGAGACCGAGTTCCCGGCGGTCTACCACGGGTCCGCGGCGGCAGCGGCGCTGGCGGCGGCGGACTTCCCGATCCTGCACCCCGCCGATGTGGCCGACGCGGTCGCCTGGATCTTGAGCCAGCCCGCCCACGTCCAGGTCCACGACGTGCTGCTGCGGCCCCGCCGCCAGCCGAGCTGAGCATGGCGACCCTGCGCGTGCGCCGCGGCGCCCCCACCGACGTGGATCACGTCGTGGACGCCAACCTCGCGATGGCATGGGAGACCGAGGGCCTGCGCCTGGACGCCCTGACCCTGCGCCGCGGGGTGACCCGCGCGCTGTCGGGGGTCGAGGACTGCTTCTACTTGATCGCCGAGCGGCCCCACGCCCCGGGAGCGCCGGCCGAGGTCGCCGGTCAGCTGATGCTCACCCGCGAGTGGAGCGACTGGCGCGACGCCTGGGTGTGGTGGATCCAGTCGGTCTATGTCTGGCCGGCCGCCCGCCGCGCCGGGGTCTACCGCGCGCTCTACGCCGAGGCCCTCGACCGGGGCGCCGCCGCCGGCGTCGCGGCCCTGCGCCTCTACGTCGACCAGCGCAACCACAGCGCCGCGGCGACCTACGCGGCGCTGGGCATGGACGGCGGGCACTACCAGGTTTTTGAGCAGCTCTTGCCGGCCCCCGGCGCGCCGCCGGTGCTGCCCCTGCCCGCTCACAAGCCGGACAACGGTTGACCGCAAATCAGGGGGCCCGCCGGCCCCTGACCCGATAGGCGACCCCCATGCCGCCGATCCCCTGCGACGATCAGCCCCCCTCGCTCCGGCTCGCCGAGGGCCGCGTGCCCCCGCCGGGGCCCGCGCCCACCCCTCCGCCGCCGCCGACCGCCGAGCAGGCCGCGGTGATCGCCGCCCAAGACGGGGCCATCCTCGTGCTGGCGGCCGTGGGCAGCGGCAAGACCACGACGATCTCGCGGCGGGTGGCCCGCGCCCTCGACGAGCGCATCCAGCCCGAGCGCATGCTCGCGCTCACCTTCACCAACCGGGCGGCCCAGCAGCTGCGCGACAGCCTCGCCGCGGTGGTCGGCGCGGCCCTCGCCCGGCGGGTCGGGCTCGGCACCTTCCACGCGCTGTGCAACCGCGTGCTGCGCGCCGCCCCCGCCGCCGCGGGCCTGCCCCCCGACCTGCGCGTGCTCGACGAAGATGACGCGCTCGAGCTGATGGTCGAGCGCTGCGGCCTGCCGATGTCTGAGGCCAAGCAGCAGGCCTCGGCCCTGCACACGGCGGCGAGCGCGGCGCCGATGGGCAGCTGCCGGGCCGCGACCTGGCACGAGGGGGGCCTGCTCGACGCAGCCTGGCTGCCGACCTACCTCGACGCCCTGCGCGAGCTGGGCGCGGTCGACTTCGCCGGCCTCGTGTACCTGACCCGGGCCCTGCTGACCGAGCACGACGAGAGCGTGCACCGCTGGTCGACCGCGGTCGATCTGGTCCAGGTCGACGAGGTCCAAGACACGCACCTGTCCGAGTACGAGGTGCTGCGGGTCATGGCCAGCCGGGCCCGCTCGCTGTGCCTGGTCGGCGACCTCGACCAGACCATCTACTCCTGGCGGGGCAGCGACCCCGCCGTGCTGCTCCACCAGGTCGAGGCTGACTTT
>JBJONS010000767.1:0-10727 GCA_046051725.1 Pseudomonadota bacterium
CCCCAGGCGGAGCGCCGACCGGGCCCCGCGGGCGAGCGCACGGGAGGGGTGCAGGCGCCCAACCGGGCCCGCCTCAGAAGGGGAAAAACCACGGGATCGTCGTCAGGGTCGCGATCCCGACGATGACCTGCAGGGGCAACCCGAGCCGCAAGAAGTCCGTGAACCGGTAGCCGCCCGGCCCGTAGACCATCAGGTTCGTCTGGTAGCCGATCGGCGTCGCGAAGCTGGCCGAGGCCGCGAACATCACCGCCACCGCGAAGGGCATCGGGCTCACGCCGAGGCTCGCGGCGATCGACAACGCGAAGGGGAACATCAGCGCCGCGGCGGCGTTGTTCGTGATGAGCTCGGTGAGGAAGGCGGTGCCGACGTAAAAGGCGACGAGCGCCAGCACCGGGGTGCTCGCCCCGGCCTGCACGATGAGCTGGGCGAGGGCCTGGTCGGCGCCCGACAGCCGGATGCCCTCGCCGATGCCGAAGGCCGCGGCGATCGAGACCAGCGTGCTCCACTCGACCGAGCGCCGGGCCTCGGACCCCGCCACGCAGCCGGTGGCGATGAGGGCCACCGCCGCCACCACCGAGGCCTGGAACATCGAGCTGAGCTCGGTGGCCGCCGCCAGCACCATCAGGGTCAAGATGATGAGCGCCAGCGGCGCCTTGCTGTGCCGGAAGGCGGCCGAGTCCTCGACCGCCGAGGTCAGGTAAAAGTCCGGCCGGTCGCGCCAGGCCTCGATCCACGAAGGCGCGGCCTCGAGCAAGAGCACATCACCGAGCTGCAGCTCAATGTCGCCGATCTTGCCCGGCACGCGCTCGCCGGCCCGGGCCACCGCCGCCACCACCGCGTTGTAGGTCGAGCGGAAACTGCCCTCGCGGATCGTGCGGCCGAGCAGCGGGCTCTGCGGCGCCACCACCGCCTCGATGAGGATGCGCTCATCGTCGCGCTCTTTGAGGTGGCCGCTGTCGGGCGCCGAGACGAGTCCGGGCAGCCGCAGCAGGTCCATCACCGCCTCGCGGGGGCCGACGAAGACCAGCCGGTCGAGCGCCGCCAGCCGCGTGGTCGGCTCGACCGCGCCCAGCACGACCTCGCCGCGGTGCAGCTCGGCGAGGAAGGCGCCGGGCAGGTTGCGCAGCCCCGCCTCTTCGATGCTGCGCCCGGCCAGCGGGCTGCCCGCCTGCAGCATCAGCTCGGTGGAGTAGACGCGGGGGTCGTCATCTTTGCTGACCGCCGGGCGCCGGTCGGGCAGCAGCTTGGGGCCGAGGGCGACGATGGCGAGGCAGCCGATGAGCGCGGTGGGCAGGCCCACGCCCGCGATGTCGAAGATGCCCAGGTGGCGCAGCCCGGGGCTGGTCGCCATGTTCTTCTCGATGAGGCCGACCACCACGAGGTTGGTGCTCGTGCCGATGACCGTGATCGTGCCGCCGAGGATGGTCGCGTACGACAAGGGGATCAAGAACTTCGACGCCGGGAGCTGGCGGCGCCGGGCCCACTCGGTCACCGCCGGGGTCAGGGCCGCCACGATCGGCGTGTTGTTCAGCACGCTGCTCAGCGCCGCCACCGGCAGGGTCATGCGCAGCAGCGTGCCCCGCACCGACTGGGCCCGGCCGAGCAGCACGCCGGCGAGCCGCGACATCGCCCCGGTCTGGCGCAGCGCCGCCGACACCACGAAGAGCGCGCCGACGGTCGCCATGCCCTCGTTCGAGAAGCCCGAGAGCGCGGTCTTGACGTCAATCACACCAAAGAGGAGGAGGGCCACCAGCCCCGCGAGCAGGACCGCGTCGGCGCCCACCTTGCTCAGCATCAGCGACAGGATGATGCCGGCCAGCACCACGCCGGTGATCGCCGCCTTGTGCGTGTCCATCGCTGCTCCCTGCGGCCGCGACCCGCCGCCGCGAACGGGCGCGCTTAGCGCCCGCCCCGCGGGATGTCACCACGGCCGGCCGCCGCCGCCGCGGCCAGCCGGTGGCGCGCCGTTGGCCATCCCCCCCCTGTCCGCTTGGGTGGCGCGCGTGGAGCGCGCTCTGCGCACCGGGGCACGGGGCGGGTCCTCCGAGCGCCCTCCGCCGTGCAACGGTCCGAAATTTCGCTTAGGTCCGACCTCCCCGCAGCCGCTGAGGCGCCCGCGATGACCCCTCCGCCACCCAGCCCCGCCCGCACGCCCGGGACCCGCCTCTGGCTGGTCCCCCTGGTGATGTGCTTGGCCGGCGCCGCGTGGCTGGCCCACGACCGCCCCGCCGAGAGCTACGGCCTGCCCGTCGCGGTCACCCTGGCCTTCGCCCTGCCGGCCCTCGCCGTCACCAGCGCCGGCCCGACCCTGCGGGCCCAGGCCCACGCGGTGCTGGTCGCCGCCGTGCCCCTCGCTCCGGTGCTGATCAGCGCGCCGGCCCTGCTCGAGCGCGGCGATCAAGAGTCGGTGCGCCTGTGGGCCCGGGTCGACCACCTCGTCGCCCTCGCCGCCCTGCTCTCGGCGGCGCCCGGCGCGCTGCGCCGCACCAACGACCGGCTCTGGGCGGCGGCCGCCGCTGCGATCAGCGCGCTGGGGCTCGCGTTGCTCGTGCCGAGCCAGCCAGGCTGGGGCGTGGGCGGGGTGCTCGTCGCGCTCGGCGCCTGCGCCCCCCTGCTCGTGCGCGACCCGGGCGCAGCGGCCGGTGGCCCGGCGGGCGTCGGCGTCCTGCGCCCGGCCCGGGGCGGCGGTTTTCAGCTCAACGCCCCCGCACAGGCTCTTTTTGACCTGCGCACACCGGGGCCCTACACCCTCGACCAGCTCGTGGCGGTGGCCGCCGCCCGCGACCAGGCCCGCCTGCGCGCCGCCCTGACCGAGGCCCAGCGCGGCGGCGCGGTCAGCGTCGACCTGACCGTGATGGACGCCGACGGCCGCGGCCGGCCGCTGCTGCTCGACGGCGCCGACGGTGAGCTCGAGCTGCGCGCGCTCGACCAGACCACCGTCGGCCGGCGGGCCCGTGGCGCCGACCGGGCGGCCCTGGCCGCCAGCTTGGGCGGGCTCGGCATCCTCGTGCTGGGTCGCGACGGCGTGATCGTCGAGACCAACGACGTGCTCGAGCGCCTCGCCGAGCCCTTCGCTGGGCCGGCCGGCTGGTGGCAGCGGGTGCAGTTCGTGCGCGAGCAGACCTTCGCCGCGGCCCACACCGAGACCCACGAGGCCGGCGCGACCGCCGATCAGGTCGAGCTGGCCGTGCCCGGCGGGGTCGGGCGCCGCGTCTTCCTCGTGCGGCAGCGCCACCTCGGCGACGGCGAGGTGCTGGTCACCGCCGAAGACCTGACCGGCGCGGTCGAGTCGGCCGAGGCGCGCCGCCAGGCCGAAGAGCGCCTCACCCGCGAGCTCGAGCACCTGCGCGAGCGGCAGGTCAACAGCCAAGCGCTGATCGCCAGCATCAACCACGAGATGCGCAACCCGGTCAACATCATCAAGGGCTTCGCCGAGCTGATGCACGACGAGGCCCCGGCCGGCCCCGCCCGCGACGACCTCGCCCGCATCGTCGCCAGCGCCCGCCGCCTCGCCCGCTTGGTCGAGGACGCGACCCGCCTGAGCGCCGACGCACCGCACCTCGACCGTCAGCCCTTCGATCTCAGCGGCGTGCTCGACGAGGTCAGCCACGCCGTGCACCGGCGCATGCTCGAGAAGCGCAACAGCCTGCGGGTGACCTACCCCGCCCAGCCGGTGCGCATGGTCGGCGACCGGGCCAGCCTCGTGCAGGTGCTCGAGCGCCTGCTCGACAACGCGGCGCGCTTCACCGAGCTCGGCGCGGTGCACTTCACCGCCGACCGGGGCGACGGTGAGAACGTCGAGCTGGTCATTCATGACACGGGCCGGGGCATGACCCCCGACCAGCTCGCGCTGCTGGACCAGCCCTTCTGGCAGCGGGCCGCGGCCACCACCGAGGCGGCCGAGGGGCTCGGCCTGCACGTGGTCAAGAGCCTGGTCGCGCGCATGGGGGGCACCCTGCAGGTCAGCAGCGGCGGCAGCAACGGCACCATGGTGCACCTGACCCTGCCCCGCGAGGCGCGGGCCTCGATGCCGACCTGGGAGCCGACCCGCGGGCGCAACGACAGCCTCAGCGGCGACGACCTCGAGGTCAGCGTCAGCGGCGGGCGCAGCCGCACCGTGGTGCTGCAGGGCATGACCCCGCCGGCGGCGCGCCACCTTGCCAACGGGCCGGGGCAACGTAAAGGCGGGGCATGACCCCACCGGCGCGCAGGCCCCGCCCCGCCGCCTCGGAGTGAGCTGATGGCCCTGCTCCCCATCTTGAGCGCGCCCCACCCGGTGCTCTCGGCCAAGGCCCGCAAGGTGCGCCCCGACGAGTTCGGCGCCGACCTGCTGCGGCTGCTCGACGACATGGCCGAGACCATGTACGCGGCCCCTGGCGTCGGCCTCGCCGCGCCCCAGATCGGCGACAGCCGGCGGATCGTGGTCGCCGACCCTGGTTTTGAGGGCGAAGAGGGCGCCCGCCGCAAGGGCGTTGACCTCGTCTACATGGTCAACCCCGAGATCATCGAGGCCGCGCCCACCAAGATCAAGTGGGAAGAGAGCTGCCTCTCGGTGCCCGACCTCGCCCAGAACGTCGAGCGCAGCGACAAGGTCGTGATCCGCTTTCAGGGCGCCGACGGCGCCGAGCACGAGCGCACCTACGAGGGCTTCTCGGCGGTCGTGATGCAGCACGAGCTCGACCACCTGCAGGGCGTGACCCTGCTCGAGCACAGCAGCCTGCTCAAGCGCACCCGCTACCTGCAAAAGCAGAAGAAGAAGGCCGGGGCCCGCTGAGCCCCGCCCGGCAAAGGAGGCCCTGATGCGCGTCATTTTCATGGGGACCCCCGACTTCGCGGTCCCCTGCCTCGACGCCATCGTGGCCGCCGGACACGAGATCGTCTGCGTCGTCGCCCAGCCCGACAAGCCCAAGGGCCGCGGCCAGGCGCTGCAGAGCCCGCCGGTGGTCGAGCGGGCCCGGGCCCTGGGCCTGCCGGTGCGCCAGCCCAAGGCGGTGCGCAGCGGCCCCTTCGTGCAGTGGATGACCACCGAGGCCCAGGCCGACGTCGCCGTGGTCGTCGCCTACGGGCGCATCTTGATGCCCGCCCTGCTCGCGGCGCCCGCGCGCGGCTGCCTCAACGTGCACGCGAGCCTGCTGCCCCGGCACCGCGGCGCGGCGCCGATCCAGCGGGCGATCATGGCCGGCGACCGCGAGACCGGCGTCTGCGTCATGCAGATGGAGGAGGGGCTCGACACCGGCCCCGTGCTGCTGCGCAAGTCCACGCCCCTGCCCCTCGACGAGAGCGGCCCGGCGCTCTGGGCCCGCCTCAGCCAGCTCGGGGCCGCGGCCATCGTCGAGGCCCTCGACCAGCTTGACGTGCTGCAGGCTGTTCCCCAAGACCACGCGGCCGCCACCCTCGCCCCGCCGCTGGGCCGGGCCGACGGCCTGCTGCGCTGGGCCGCGCCGGCGCTGGCCCTGCACGACCGCGTGCGGGGGGTCGACCCCTGGCCGGGCGCCCAGGCCCGCCTGCGCGGGGCGCCGCTCAAGGTCTGGCAGACCTGGCCCTTGCCCGAGCACGTCCACGATCAGCCGCCCGGCACCATTTTAGAGGCCGGCGCCCGCCTGCTGGTCGCCACCGGCGCCGGCGCGCTCGAGCTGCGGGTGGCCCAGCTGCCCGGAAAACCCCGCCGCAGCGCCGCCGAGCTGGTCAACGGCGCCCGCCTCACCCCCGGCGAGCGCCTCGAAGACGGCGCGCTGGACGCTGATCCCGCGTAGCTGGCCGCGACCCCGCCGGGCCCCGCCTCGCGGCGGCAGGGGGCGGAGGGGCCGCGCAGCGGGTCGGGCGCAGCCCGACGGAGCGCAGCGAACCCCCGGAGCACCCGGCCCGGCGCCCGCGCCGGGGCCGCCCGCCGCCCGGCGACCCCACAGGAGACGAGATGAGCTTCCCAGACGCCATCGTGGCCAAGATGACCGCGCCGGGCCCCCTCGTGGCGCCCTCGATCTTGTCGGCCGACTTCGCCCAGCTCGGCGCCGAGCTGCGGTCGGTCGAGAGCGCCGACTGGGTGCACGTCGACGTGATGGACGGCCGCTTTGTGCCCAACATCACCATCGGGCCGCTGGTCGCCGCGGCGGCGGCCAAGGCCAGCCCCCTGCCCATCGACTGCCACCTGATGATCGTCGAGCCCGACCGCTACCTCGCCGACTTCGCGGCGGCCGGCGCGCACGTGATCACCGTGCACGCCGAGGCCTGCACGCACCTCGACCGCACGGTGCAGGCCATCCGGCAGCTCGGCTGCTGGGCCGGCGTGGCGCTCAACCCCCACACGCACGAGTCGGTGCTCGACTATGTGCTCGACGAGGTCGATCTCGTCTTGCTGATGACCGTGAACCCCGGCTTTGGCGGCCAGTCGCTCATCGACCGGGTCTTCCCCAAGATCGAGCGGGTGCGGGCCGCGATCACGCGCCGGGGCCTGCGCACCCGCGTGCAGGTCGACGGCGGGGTCAAGCCCGAGAACGCCCACCGCTTCGTCGAGGCCGGCGCCGACGTGCTGGTGGCGGGCAGCGCGGTCTTCGGCGCCAAGGACCGGGCGGCGGCCATCGCGTCGATCCGCCTCGGGGAACGCCGAATGGGTGCCGGCGGCGCGCGGGAATAGCCCCTCCGACGCCCACGCGCGCGTCGTGCGTCGGCGTCGCCCGCGCACGAGGAGCCGCCGATGCTCTGCCCGTTGTGGCTCTGGACAGCCCTCTCGGCCACCGCCGACGCCAAGGACATCGACGCGTCGCTCACCACCCGCCCCCTGCGCGCGGCGGGGCCGGCCGCCGACCTGCTCTACGAACACAAGGCCTCTGACACGCTCGGCGTGTACGGCAGGACCACCTTGGGGCGCGACCTGCCGCTCCCCCTCCGCCTGGTCGCCGCGAGGGCCGGGGCTGGCGGCGACGGCGATCAGGTGTACGTCTACGCCGCCGGCGTCGGCGTCAACCGCTACTTCAGGGGCTTCGACCGCGGATGGTACGTCGGCGGCGACATGGAGTACGCCTACCGCACCTACGGGCTGGACCGCGCGCACACCGACAACGACCCCGGGGGTCGCTCTCAGACGCTCTCGGCCGCACCGCACCTCGGCTACAAGATCGTCGGCGGGCGCGGCTTCACCGTCGCCAGCGACGTTGCGGTCGGGTACCGCGTCGTGTTCGGGCGGGAAGGGCACGCGACGCGGGACGTGGACGAGGCACCAGCCGGCAGCGGCCTCGGAGGGGGCCTCAGCCTGCGCGTGGGCTGGTCCTTCTGAGGGTGCGCTCAGGGCCGGGGCACCGCGTCGGCCAGCCAGTCGCGCAGCAGGGCCTCGCCCTCGGGCTCGCGGTACAGCACCGAGTGCGGGTCGTAGTCGCCGCGGGCCTCGACCCGCACGCCGACGGCGTCGGGCAGGGCCTGCAGCAGCGCGTCTGAGGTGAAGTCAGGCACCTGCAGGTCTCCGGGGCCGATGATCATGGTGACCGGCAGGTCGACGTCGCCGGCCACGCTCATCGGGTCGCCGGCGTCCATGGTCCACTGAAACAGCGTGATGGCCGGGTGCAGGCGGTCAATGCGCGCCCACGACGCCTCGGGCAAGCCCAGCGCGGCCCCGAGCGCGGCCGCGGGCGTGACCGGGTCGGGCGCCTCGGCCTGAAAGAGCGCGAACAAGGCGGCGAGGGTGGCCTGGTCAAAGCTGTCGAGCAGGCCGGTGTCGAGGAAGTAGTGGGTGAACAGCCCGCCCGAGCCCGAGACGAAAACAGCCTCGTAGACGCCCGGATCGGCGGCGACGCCGAGGTGGGTGGTGACCGAGCCGAGGCTGTGGCCGCCCCGCCGCAGCCGCCCCGGGTCGATGGCGTCGGGCGGCAGCAGGCCGGCGAGGGCCGTCTCGACGAACCGCCGCACGACCACGCCCTCAATGGCGCCCTGGCGCTGGTTGTCGCGGAAGGCGGGAAGGTTGACGATGTTGTAGAAGCCGAGCGAGGCGCCGTAGCCCTCGTCGATCAAGGGGTAGCGGCTGCCGTAGAGCGGCTGGTCGCGGCCGATGACCGCCCAGCCGGCGTCGGCCCAGGCCGCGGCGAGGGCCCGGCCGTCGTCGAGGGGGCTGCGCCGCTGGACGACGTTGTAGGCGTGCCCGCCGGTGCCATGGTCCCAGATCATCACCGGGGCCGGGGCGCGGCCGCCGTCGGGGCCAGCCGGCGGCAGCGAGAGGGTCAGCACCATCGCCTCGGCGTCCGGCGCGCCCACCCCGCCCTCGGGGTCGAGGGCCCACCAGCCGGTCTCGCGCGCAGCGTCGCCAAGATGGGCAAAACCGGGGCTCATGTAGGGGCGATCGTCGAGGCCGGAGTAGTTCCAGGTGGGGATCTCGAGCTGGTAGACCTCCATCGGCCAGTCGTTGATCATGTCGATGGACTGGTCGATGGCGTCCTCGAGCGGCGCGAGGAACCGCTGCTCGACGCTGCCATCGCCAAAAGTCACCGTGCAGACCGTGGCGTCCTCGCCGCTCGCGGTCTGGCCCTGGGCGTAGGCCAGCGTGGCCACCCGCCGGACGCGGGGCGCGCTGCCGTCCGGCAAGGTCCAGTCCGGCGCCTCGCCCAGCCGCGCGAGCAGGTCGTCGCGCACCCGCTGCAGCTCGGCGGTCGGGTCTTGCACACGAAAGGTGGTCGCCACCGCCGCCGCCCCGGTCACGCCCGCGGCCTGCAGCGCCGCCTGCACATCGTCAGGCACGCCATCTTCAGCGAGGGCCACGCCTGCGCTCTGCATCACCACCGCGGCGAGGCGGGCGCCCGAGCGGGGCGGGTGGCCGAGCTGGGGCGCCAACGCCAAGGTGTTCTCGGCCCAAAAGGGGTCGCCGGCCGGGTCTTCGACGAAGCGCAAGACCAGCGGCAGCAGGGCGCCCGTGTCGAGATCGATGAGCAGCACGGGATCGGTGGCGAGGCCCTCGGTGGTCGTCGGCAGGCCTGTGAGCGGGCCCTCAAAACGGAAGTAGGCGGCGCCGTGGTTGGCGAAGTCCAGCGTGGCCCGCTCGACGCGGCGGGCCCAGCCCTCGATGACCGGCGCGGTCAGGGCCGAGGGCGCGGCCGGAAAGCCCGACAGATCGGGCCGCCCCCCGCTGCGGTGCAGGGCGTCGGACGGGAAGGGGTGGTCGAAAAAGTGCGTGGAGCGGTCCGGATCGACGATCGGGCGGACCCCGCCGGCCGCCGGCGCGTCTTTGCCGGCAGGGCCAGCGGAGCCGGCGCAGCCCGCGGGCAAGAGGACAGCGAAGAGCAGGTGGAGGGCGCGTGGCGCGTGCATGTCGACTCCGGAGGGGGCGGCCCAGCGTAGCCGCGCCGGCGCCCCGGTGGGCCGGACCGGGCGGCAGAGCGCGGAGGGGCCCGGGGGAGGCCCCCGCGGCACGCCGGGCCCACCTGTGCGAAGCTCAGCCAGCGAGGAGCCTGATGCCGCTCGACCTGCTCGACCCCGAGACCGCCCGCGCCACGATGTTGCCCCTGCACGGCGGGGTCGGCCTGCTCGCGCTGATCGGCGGGCTGGGCGCGCTGGTCAGCCAGAAGGGCAGCCGCGCCCACCGCCTCTCGGGCCGCCTGTTCATGATCGGCATGGCCGGCGCGGTGCTCTTCGCCGTGCCTGTGCTGATCGCCACCGGCAACCTGTTCCTGACCGGCATGGGCGCCTTCGCCGCCTACATGAGCTGGACCGGCTGGCGCCTCGCCCGCCAGCGCGGGGCGGCGGGCGGCCAGATCGACCAGGGGGTCAGCGCGCTGATGATCGTGCTGGGGCTGCTCTTCGCGGCCTTCGGCGGGCTCAAGCTCGCCCAGGGGGCCGGCGGCCTCGCGGTCGTGCCCATCGCGATGGGCCTGGGCAGCGCCGCGTTCGCCCGCCAGCACCTGCGCTGGTACCGGGCGCCCGCCGCCGACCGCCGGCCCTGGGTGGCCGAGCACCTCGGCGCGGCCGGGGGCGGCTTGATCGCCGGGCTGACCGCGTTCGGCGCCGCCGCGGGCACGAACCTGCTGCCCCAGCTGCCCGAGCCGCTGCTCTGGCTGGGCCCGGCGGCCGTGCTCAGCCCCCTGCTCATGCGCTGGGGCAAGCGGGTCGAGGCCGAAGCCGCGGCGAAGCGAACGTCAAGCACGTCATCTTCGTCAAACGAGCGCGGAAGCGCAGCCGAGCCGCCAGCGGGCCCTTGACGGGAGCGCCGCGGTCGGGTAAAGGGCCGCCATCGTCGGGGAGTAGCGCAGCCTGGTAGCGCATATGCTTCGGGAGCATAGGGTCGCAGGTTCGAATCCTGTCTCCCCGACCACTTTGAAACCCAGCCCTTCGGGCTGGGTTTCTTCGTTTTCAGGGTCTTGTCCCCGTCTCCCCGACCACTTCCCGCGTCTCTCGACGGGCCAGCCTTCGGGCTGGGCTTCTTCGTTCTGGGGAGCCCGGATTCGCCCTGCCGCGGCTCGTCGGCGCATGCGCCGCCGCCGGCTGCGCCGGACGCCTTGCCCCTGTCTCCTGTCGGCTTCGCTTGGTTCGGCTCACGCTCTCGACGTTTGGCCTCATCGAGGTGACGAAGCCGTCGTCGCTGTCAACTGACTGTTTCACTGCGGATGCCGGGGGCCGCCGGCCCCCAGACCCCCGGGCAAGGGGCCTGCGCGGCCCCTTGCATCCCCCGCCAAGGCTCATCATTGATCACATCTCGGGAACCTCGTCCTGGAGCATGTTGTAGACAAGTACCATCTGCTGCAGGTCTGAAAATC
>JBJONS010000768.1:0-3813 GCA_046051725.1 Pseudomonadota bacterium
GGGGCCGTTGCGCGCCGCTGCGCGGCGCCTCGCCGCGCAACGGCGGCGCGCGGGCCACCCTTGGCGGGGGATGCAAGGGGCCGCGGAGGCCCCTTGCCCCGGGGGCCTGGGGGCGGGGCCGCCCCCAGCATCATCGAGGTGAAAACACCCTCAACCGCGCGAAACCCCTCGGAGAGCGACCCAACCGACCCGGCCTGGGCCGCCCCCAGCATCAAGGCGTGAAAACGCCCTCAACCGCGCAAAACCCCTCGGAGAGCGAACGAGCGGCCCCGGCCTGGGCCGCCGGCCCCAAACGGACCCAAAAGGGCCGCAGCCGGCCCCGCGGGCGCGCCCGGCGGGCGGCGCTCGGCGCCCCACCGGCCCGTCAATCCTCCCACACGAGCCGGGCGACGCTGCTCCACGGGATCAGCCCCGGGACCGGCCGCGGAAAAGACTCGGGGTGGCAGCGCACCGAGAGCATCGGCTGGCCATCCGGCCCCCGCACCAGCGCCTCGAGGTGGCAGAGCAGCGGCTGGGTCGCGCCTTTGGTCAAGATCTGCACCGGCACGCCGCTGCCGATGAGGGGCTCGAGCGGGTCGGGGCTGGCCGGGGCCGCGCCGGCCGCCTGGTTGTGCATCAGCTCGCCGAGGCGCAGCGCCACGCGCAGGCCCTCGGCCGGATGGGCCGCCACCCACTCGAGC
Organism: Pseudomonadota bacterium; assembly: GCA_046051725.1. GTDB lineage: Bacteria > Myxococcota_A > UBA796 > UBA796 > UBA2385 > JAEUKK01. Next base: position 681 of record JBJONS010000768.1, read on the forward strand.
AGGGCCGCGGCGCCCACCGCCACCGCGCGCAGGCCGGCCCGGCCGATCAGGCCCTCGGCCCGCGCGGTCTGGCCGAAGACGGCCTCGACGCCCCCCACGTCGCCCTCGGGCAGCGTGCCGCGGGCGCTCGCCCCGCCGCCGGCCTCGGCGAAGCGCAGGGCGTCGCCGCCGAGGATGAACAGCAGCTCGGCGGCCGGCTCTCCCGGGCGCCAGAGCACCGCGTCGGCGGGCTGGCTCACGAGGCGCAGGCGGGGCGTGAGCGGGGCCAGGGCCTCTTGCGCCACGTCGCCGAAGACCGGATGTCCGAGGAGCGCGGCCAGCGCAGCGTTCTGGAGCATGAACCACCCTTTGGCGCGGGGGCTGGCAGGATCGGGGCCCCCGCCCGGAGCCATCATGCGCCCTTCTCCTGTCGACCTGCGGGCTGAACCCGACTGGAACGACCACCAGCAGGTCGATCTCGCCCTGCGGATCGCCAGCGGCGCCTGGGGTGGCCGGGCGCGCCTGCTGCTGCGCGCCCCCGCCGCCCAGCTCGCCCAGGCCCGCGCCCTCAGCCTCGCCCTGCTGCGGCGCCGCTTCCCTCTGGGCGCCCTCGATCAGCTGCCGGTCGCGGTGCTGCCCCTCGAGGTGCCGCCGCCAGCCTCGGCCTTGCCCCTCGCCTTGCGGCCAGGCGCCCCCGGCCTCGCCGATCCGGCCGCGGTGGCCGCCGCCTTGCCGCCCGCGGCGCCGCCCGGCTTCGTCTCCGAGGCGGGGATCGATGGCGCGCCCAATCCCCAGATCAGCGTGCTGGTGGCCACCTTCGGCCGCCCGATCGCCCTGGTCGGGCTGCTTGACGCGCTGGCCGCCCAGCAGGGCCGCGGCGGCGCGCCCTCGCCGGACTTCGAGGTGATCCTCGTCGACGACGGCACCGCGCCGCCGATCCACGCGCAGCTCGAGCTGGCGCGGTGGGCCCTGCCGCTGCGCCTGCTGCGCCAAGAGAACGCCGGCCCCGCCGCCGCCCGGAACCTCGGCCTCGCCTGGGTGCGCGCGCCGATCGTGCTGCTGCTCAACGACGACGCCGTGCCCAGCCCCACCCTGGTCGCCGACCACCTCACCGCCCACGCCGCTGCGCCGGTCCCGGCGATGCAGATGGGCACGTTCACGCTGATCCCGTCGCGGCGCCGCGATCAATTCGCCGCGCTCGTCGAGAGCACCCGGCTGCTGTTCCCCCAGCCCCTGCTGCCGCCCGGCCGCTGCCCCGGCCAGGTGCTCTGCTCGGGCAACGCCAGCCTGCCGACCGCGCCGCTGCGGGCCGTCGGCGGTTTTGACCCGGCGATCCGGGCGCCGGGCGGCGAGGACACCGAGCTGGGGCGCCGCCTCGAGCAGGTCGAGGGCCTCGGCCTCGTCTACGACCCCGGCCTCGTCTGCGGGCACGACCACCTGCTCAGCTGCGCCGGCCTCGCCGCCCGCAAGCGCCACCTCGGGCGCACCGTCGTGTATCTGGCGGAGCGCTTCGGCGATCTGGGCATGTTGCTGCCCGGGGGCCCGCCGGTCGACGAGCTCTTCGACCTGCGCCTCGAGCGGGGGATCAAGCGCCTGAACCTCGACATGGACGCCGTCGCCGACACGCTCGACGCCGCCTGCGCGGCCGAGCGCGAGACCGGCAGCGCGCCGATCCCGGCCGCTCGCTTTGGAGCCCTGGTCGATGATCTGAGCGAGGCCGCCTACCTCGGTGGCCTGCTCGAGGGCCGGCGGGCGCGCGCGGCCCGGCGCTGAGCGGTCCGGCCGGTGGGCGGCCCGGTCGGTGGGCGGAAAATCCGGCCCAGGCGGTGCTAAGGTCCGCCCCGCACGGCGCCCTCGCGCCGGAGGAGGCCCTGTGGAGTCCGAGCCGCTGTCGCTGGATGAGCTGCGCGCAACCGTGCGCGCCTTTGTCGCCGAGGAGATCGACCCGCACGCCGAGGCCTGGGAAGACGCGCAGCTCTTCCCAGCCCACACGCTCTTTAAGAAGCTGGGCGACCGGGGCCTGCTCGGGGTCGGCCGCGACCCGCGCTGGGGCGGGCTCGGGCTCGACTTCCGCTACACCGTGGTGATGGCCGAAGAGCTCGGCCGCTGCAAGAGCGCCGCGGTCGCCATGGCGATCGGCGTGCAGACCGACATGTGCACCCCGGCGCTGGCGAACTTCGGCAGCGACGAGCTGCGCGAGAAGTACCTCGTGCCCGCGATCGCCGGCGAGCTGGTCGGCTGCATCGGCGTGAGCGAGCCCGAGGCGGGCAGCGACGTGGCGAGCATCCGCACCACGGCGGTCAAAGACGGCGATGACTACGTGATCAACGGCGGCAAGCTGTGGATCACCAACGGGATCCAGGCCGACTTCATGGTCTGCCTCGCCAACACCGAGACCGGGCCCGGGGTCAACCCGCACAACAACAAGTCGTTGATCCTCGTGCCGATGAACGCGCCGGGCGTCGACCGGGCCAAGAAGCTGCACAAGCTCGGCATGTGGGCCAGCGACACCGCGCAGATCTTCTTCGACAACGTCCGCGTGCCGCAGTCGCACCTGATCGGCGTCGAGGGCGCCGGCTTCCTGCTGCAGATGCTGCAGTTCCAGGACGAGCGCCTGTGGGGCGCGGCCAACGTCGTGGGCAGCCTCGATCAGCTCATCGCCGACACCATCGAGCAGACCCGCCTGCGCATGGCCTTTGGCAAGCCGATCCTGCACAACCAGGTCGTGCACCACCGCCTCGCCGAGCTGTGCACCGAGATCGAGGCGCTGCGCGCGCTGGTCTGGCGCACCACCGAGCAGCTCTGCGCCGAGCGGCGGGCCGGCGAGGTCCAGGCCAGCGAGCAGGTCGTGCGCCTCGCCAGCATGTGCAAGCTCAAGGCCGGGCGGCTGAGCCGCGAGGTGGCCGACGCCTGCTTGCAGTACTGGGGCGGCATGGGCTTTATGTGGGAGTCGCCGGTCGCGCGGATGTTCCGCGACGGTCGCCTGGTCAGCATCGGCGGAGGCGCCGACGAGGTGATGCTCAACATCATCTCCAAGATCGACGGCACCTTGCCGGGCCGCAAAGAAGAGCTGCAGCTGCTCGCCAAGGCCCTCGGCTACGAGATCAGCAAGAAGCGCAGCTGATCGCGGCGGAGGCGGCCTTCGCCCGCGCGC
>JBJONS010000769.1:0-3635 GCA_046051725.1 Pseudomonadota bacterium
CGGGCGTGCCCGGGTCTTGGAATTCGTAGAGCAGGTTGTCGCCGCCGACGACGCGCACGAGGTCAATCTCGTAGACCCCCGCCTCGATCATGCTGTCGTAGAGCTCGTCGCCGCCGATGCGCGCCTCGGGGTGGCTGGCCATCAGGCCCACCGCGCCGAACACGGTCAGATCGAGCTCGACCAGGGCGGTCCCGTCGGCGCCGGTGCGCCACGTGCGCTCGGCCCCCGGCTGGGTGAGCAGCACGTCGGCGGCCGGCGCGCCGTCGAGCCGCACGGTCACCGCGAGGGTGCCGTAGGGATGGCCGCCCGCCCCGGTGTCGTGCCCGCCGTCGGCGGCGCCGTCGTGCCCGCCATCCGCCGCGCCGTCGCCGTGGACGTCGTCGTGGGCGTCATCCTCGGCGCCCGCGCTGTCGCCGCGCTTGGCAGGGCCGCCGGAACAGGAGAGGAGCAGCCCAGCGAGCAGCGCCCCGCTGCGGAGGGGCCCGCCGCCGCGCCCAGCCGGCGACGCACCCGCCACGCGGGGAGGAGCGCAGCGCTGGTCTGTAACGAACATGCGGCTCCTGAGACTGTGGGGAGAGCATACCCCCGGGGTGCTCCCCCGCCACGGCCGTTGCCCGTGCCCGTCCTCCGCCACCACCCATCATAGCCGCGCGGCCCACCGCCGCGCCCACCCGGAGCGCCCATGACCCGCAGCCTCCCCCGCGCCCTCGCCCCCCTCCTCAGCCTCGGGCTGCTGCTGGCCTGCGGCGACAGCGCCGCCGGCCGCGGCGGCGACAAGCTCGAGGGCGTGACCAAGGCCGCGCCCGCCCCCAAGAAGGGCCAAGCAGAGGCCGTCTTCGCCGGCGGCTGCTTCTGGTGCATGGAGGGGCCTTTTGAGAAGATCCCCGGCGTCGTCTCGGTCGAGAGCGGCTACACCGGCGGCAAGGTGCCCGGCCCGGCGTACGAGGCGGTCTCGGCGGGGGTCACCGGCCACACCGAGGCCATCCGCGTGGTCTACGACCCCACCAAGGTCGAGTATGCGGCCCTGCTCGAGGTGTTCTGGCACAACATCGACCCGACCCAGGCCAACGGCCAGTTCTGCGACAAGGGCACCCAGTACCGCTCGGGCGTCTTCCCGGGCAGCCCCGAAGAGCGCGCCGCCGCCGAGGCGGCCAAGGCCAAGGTCGCGGCCCAGCTCAACGCGCCGATCGTCACCGAGATCACCGACAAGCAGACCTTTTGGCTGGCTGAAGACTACCACCAAGACTTCTACAAGAAAGAGCCGGCCCACTACACCCGCTACCGCACCGGCTGCGGGCGCGACCGGCGCCTCGCCGAGCTGTGGGGCGCCGCCGCGGCGCACTAAGGGGCGGGGCCGCCGACGCCGACCGAGGGGGCCGGGGCCGAGGGCGCGCGATAGGCGCCGGCCCGCCCTGGAGACCGCACATGACCGCACCCGCCGAGGCTCGGGACTTCCGCGCCGCGCTCATCGCTGAGATCAGCGCCCCCATCGTCGCCTTCCTCGCCGAGCAGGGGGTGAGCGAGCCGCCCGCCCTCGCCGCGCCGACCGTCGAGGGGCCTGACCTCGCGATGCCCTGCCACCGCTACGCCAAGGCGCTGCGCAAGGCCCCCCAGCAGATCGCCGTGGCCATCGGCGAGATCGCGGCGGCGCACCCGCTCGTCGCCAAGGCCGAGGCGGCCAACGGCTTCCTCAACCTGTCGTTCTCGTGGCCGGCGGTGGCCGCCCGGGTCGTGGCCTTCGCCGAGGCCGACCCGGCGGCGCTGGGCCACAGCGATCTGTTGGCCGGCCAGAAGGTGGTGATCGAGTACAGCTCGCCCAACACCAACAAGCCCCAGCACCTCGGCCACTGCCGCAACAACCTGCTCGGCCAGACCATCGCCAACCTGCTGGCCCGGGCCGGGGCGGCGGTCACCCGCCTCAACCTCGTGAACGACCGCGGCATCCACATCTGCAAGTCGATGCTGGCCTACCAGCGGTCGGGCGGGGGCCAGACGCCCGAGACCGCCGGCATCAAAGGCGACCACCTGGTCGGCAAGTTCTACGTCGAGTTCGACCGGCAGTTCTCGGCCGAGTACAAGGCCGCCTTCCCCAACGGCGACGGCCCCGAGAAGGACGCCTGGTTCAACGGCGACTCGCCGCTGGGCCAGCAGACCCGCGCCCTGCTGCGCGCCTGGGAGGCCGGCGACCCCGAGGTCGTCGCGCTGTGGCGCATGATGAACGGCTGGTGCGAGCAGGGTTTTGCCGAGACCTACGCCCGCATGGGCGTGGGTTTTGACCGCATCGAGCGCGAGAGCGAGATCTACCAGCTTGGCAAAAAGATCGTCGAGGATGGCCTCAACGACGGTGTCTTCTACAAGCTGCCCGACGGCGCGGTGGCTTTTGACCAGACCAAGATCGGCCTTGAGGGCAAGAAGGTCGTGCTGCGGGGCGACGGCACCAGCCTCTACATCACGCAGGACCTGGGCACCGCGGCCATGCGCCACGACAAAGACCAGTTCGACCGGGCGATCTACGTGGTGGGCAACGAGCAAGACCACTACTTCAAGGTGCTGTTTGGCGTGCTCGGCGAGCTGCGGCCGGCCCTGCGCGGCCGCCTGACCCACCGCAGCTACGGCATGGTCGAGCTGCCCGACGGCCGCATGAAGTCGCGCGAGGGCACCGTGGTCGACGCCGACGACCTGATGAGCGACCTGCACAGCTTGGTGGCCGAGGCCAGCGCCGAGCGCTGGGCGGTCCTCGAGGCCGCCGAGGCGAGCCGCCGGGCCGAGGCGATCGGCCTCGCCGGGCTCAAGTTCTTCCTGCTCAAGTTCAACCCCGAGCGCACCTTCATCTTCGACAAGCAGAACAGCATCGCCATCGAGGGCGAGACCGGCCCGTATTGCCAATACGCCCACGCCCGGGCGACCAGCCTGCTGACCAAGGCCGGGGCGCCCACCGCGGCGCCGGACTGGGCGGCGCTCGACAACCCGCCCGCCCGCGGCCTGATGACCGCGCTGATGAGCTTCCCCGGCGCGGTGCAGCGCGGCGCCCTGCAGCTCGACCCCAGCCACCTGACCGGCGCGCTCTATGACGTGGCCAAGGCCTTCTCGAGCTTCTACAACAGCGCCGACGGGCGGGTGATCGGGGCTGAGGCCGGGGCGCTGGCCGCCCGGGTCGCCCTGGTGCGGGCCACGCGCAAGGTGCTGGCCGAGGGCCTGGGCCTGCTCGGGATCACCGCGCTGGACGAGATGTAGGCGCAGGGTCGCCGCCCGCGCCCCGCGAGGGGCCGCGCGGCGCGGCCGAGGCGGCGGGCGCCGGGAGTTAGGACGGACGCACCCGTCCCTCTGGAGGTCCCATGCGCGCCCACGCCCCCCTGGCCCTGCTCCTGCCCGTCCTGCTCGCGGGCTGCTCTGAGCAGACCCTCTGGGGCAAGATCATCGTCGAAGACAGCGGCGGTGACGGTGAAGACGGCGGTGGCGCCGGTGGAGCTGGTGACGGCGGCGCATCCGACGGAGGCGCGGCCGACGGCGGCGGCGACACCGGCACCTCGGCGGCCTGCCCGCTACCGGTGCCCGACCAGGTGGCGATCTCGCGGCCGGTCTGGGGCGAGTCAGGCGTGCACTTCTACGTGCCGCGGCCGAGCTGGGCGCTGGCC
>JBJONS010000770.1:0-2662 GCA_046051725.1 Pseudomonadota bacterium
TGGTCTGGATCGACCGCGACTTCGGGGCGGGCACCGGGGCGGGCGCCGGGCTGCGCCTGACTGACGCCAGCGCCGGCCTCGACAGCGCGCTGGGCCGCGGGGCCCCGGTGGTCGAGCTGCCCGGCCTCGGTTTTGACGCGGCGGTGGGCAGCGTCGACGGCACCGAGCTGCGCCTCGGCAGCACCAGCGGCGCGGCCGGCGCCCGCCTCTTCGCCCCGCCCGACGGCGATCCCGCCGACCTGTGGTGGCAAGACAGCCTGATCAACCTCGACTTCGCCCGCCTCGCCCGGGGCGCGCCCGCGCCCGCGGCGGGCCCCACCGGCGTCGCGTCGGGCGGCGGCCTCGAGGCGCTGGTGCCCTGGACCGCGCTCTACCCTGGGGGACTGACCGGGCCGGCCACCCTCGCGGTGGTGGTGACCCTGACCGACAGCACCGGGGCCACCGCGTCGAACCAGGCCCTGCCGCCCTACGCCGCCGCCGCCGCGCCGGCCGGCCCCCCGGGCCCCCTCCGCGCCGCCGCGGTCCTCGAGCTCGACGCCACCGGCGCCGCCACCGGCCCCGCCCGCGTCGTCAGCGCCCCCTGAGCCTCAGCCCGCGGGCGCGGGGTCGACGCCCCGCGAGATGATCAGGTCCTCGGCCGCGGTCTGGACGGGCACCGCCGGCCACCAGACCTCGAGCGGGCCCAGGGCCGCCGGCTCGACGCTGCCGCCGGGCTTGGGCACCGAGAGGCGCACGCCGCGGCGCTCGGCCTCGAGGCGCACCCGCTCGGCCGGCTCGGTCCAGGCGTGGGCGGCGAGGTTGAACAGGCCCCAGTGGATGGGGATCATGACGTCGCCGCGCACCATCTGGTGCGCCCGCACCGCCTGCTCGGGCCCCATGTGCCAGTCGGGCCAGGCCTGGTTGTAGGCGCCTGACTCCATCATCGTGACGTCGAAGGGGCCGTACTTGGCGCCGATCTCGTCGAGCGCGGGGAAGAGCCCGGTGTCGCCCGAGAAGAAGGCGCGGCTGCGGGGCCCGACCAGCGCCCAGCCGCCCCAGAGCGTGTGGTTCGACTGCGGGTTCAGCCGCCCCGAGGCGTGGCGGGCCGGGGTCAGCGCGAGGCGCAGGGGCCCCGCCGGACCCGGGCGCTCGACCTCGTCCCACCAGTCGAGCTCGTGGATGTGGTCCAGCGCCACGCCCCAGCCCTCGAGGTGCGCGCCGACGCCCAGCGGCACGTAGAAGTGCGCGCCCTTCGCGGCGAGCGCCTGGATCGAGGCGGTGTCGAGGTGGTCGTAGTGGTCGTGTGAGATGAGCACGCCGTCGAGCGGCCCCAGCTCGTCGATCTGCAGCGGCGGCGCATAAAAGCGCTTGGGCCCCGCCCACTGCACCGGGCTCGTGCGCGCGCTCCACACCGGGTCGGTCAGGTAGCGCTGGCCGTCGATCTCGATGAGCAGCGTGCTGTGGCCCAGCCAGCTCACCCGCAGGCCGCTGGCCGGGGGCAGGGCGAGGCGCGCGGCCAGCCCGGTGTCGACCGGCACGGCGCTCTCGGGCTCGACGAAGGCGCTCGGCCAGAGCACGCCCCGGATGTTGCGGATGAACTCGCCCTTGACCGGCTGGGGGTTCTCGAACCCGCCCGGGCCCCACTGCGGGCTGCGCTCGACCCGCTCTTGGCGCGCGCCGCTGGGCCGCGAGCCGAAGGCGGCCCAGCCGTCGGCCACGACGACGCCGCCGAGCAGAAGGACGGCGGAGAGGGCGCCGAGCACCAGCCGGGAGACCAGCCGGCGGGCGAAGGAGGGGCGGGGCTGGGGCACGGGGGCTCCGGGGAGAGGCGGGCCGCGCTGCGGTACACCCCGCGGCCGCCGCGGCAAGACCCTGACCGCGATCAGCTCCCGGGCGGCTGGCGGGCGCCCACGCCCACCTGCAGGCGGAACAGCGGCGCGCCGACCCCCGCCGAGATCCCCACCGCGCCGGCCGCGAGCAGGCGGGGCCCGCCGGGCCGGGGGCTCCACTGGCCGCTGAGGCCCAGCTCGGCCGGGCTGCTGCGCCAGTCCTCGCCGAGCTCGGCGAGCTCCCGTTCGCCGATCAGCTCGACGGCCACCGCGGGGTCGTCGGGGCCACCGCGCCCGAGGCCCGCGGCGAGGCCCAGCCGCAGCCGGTCGCCGTAGACGGTCTGCAGCACGTCATCTGCAGCGGGCTGCGCCGCGGGCAGGCCGCGCCAGCCGAGCTGGGCCCCGAGCGCGGCGGGCCCGGCCTGCGCCCGCCCGCACAGGCCCGCCTCGGCCGTCCAGCCCGGGCTGCCCGCCGCCTGGGCCGCCGCCCCCAGCGGCGCGGTCAGCCGGCCGATGGCGGCGAGGCCGCCGCGCGCGCCGTCGAAGGCCCGCAGCTTCAGGTCGACGCCCGGGTCGCCGATCGCCCCGCCGGTCGCCCGCCGATCTCCGGCCAGGGCCGCGTGCACCGGCAGGGACAGCGCCACCCGCGCCGGGCCGCGGGCGAGCCCGAGGCTGAAGTGACCACCCGCGACGGTGGAGAGCAGGGCCAGCGCGTCGCCCTGGGGGCTCTGCCACCGCAGCGGGTCGCGGGTCAGGCGGGCCCAGGCCCGGGCCTCGGCGCCGGGCACCACCGTCGGGTCGTCGACGCTGAGGAAGCGGGCGCCGTCCGCCGCCGGCCGGGGCCCGGTGACGTC
>JBJONS010000771.1:0-4274 GCA_046051725.1 Pseudomonadota bacterium
CGAGCGTCGCCGGCGCGCGGGAGAGCGACCAGACCGAGATCACCATCTGGTGCGAGCCCGACCCCGAGAACCGCAACCGTATGATGTTGCTGCACCGCGAGGCCCAGCGGGTCGATCATGAGCCCGACAAGGACGGCGTCATCCTGCCGCTGGCCCGCGACGTCAGCCGCTTCGATCTGCGCTACCTCGACCCCCAAGACGGCGAGTGGCAAGACAGCTGGGACACCAACGGCGCCGACACGCCCGGCCGCCTGCCCCGCGCGGTCCAGATCGTGCTCACCATCGCCAAGACCGACCCTGACGACGACGATGAGGTCATCGAGCGCACCTTCGTCTCGACCGTGATGATCGAGGGCGCGAGCCGGCTGGCCCGCTCGGCCACCGCCAGCGACGGCGGGGCGGGCCGCGGGCGCCTGTCCGGCGGCGGCGGTGGTGGTGGCGGTGGGAACGGCGGCGGTGGCGGCGGTGGCGGCGGTGGCGGCGGTGGCGGTGGCGGCGGTGGCGGCGGCAAGGGCGGCGGCGGAAAGGGTGGAGGCAACAAGTGAGCGCCACCTCCCCCAGCTCCCCGGTGGTCCGCCTGTGGCGGGCGCTGACCGCCCCCCGCAGCCTGCGGGGTCGGGCCTCAGCGCGGCGCCGCCAGTCCGGCGTCGCCATCTTGGTGGTCGTCACCACCCTGATGTTCCTCACCATCGTGGTGACCGAGCTGGCCTATGGCGCGCGGGTGCGCTTCCTCGTCGCCGCCCACCAGGCCGAGCGCACGCAGGCGCAGTGGCTGGCCCGCACCGGGCTCAACTTCTACCGCCTCGTGCTGGTCGCCAACCACGAGCTCGAGAACAACCCGCAGATCAAGAACATGGCCGAGAACTTCGGCATGCCCATCGACAACCTCTGGCAGATGGTGCCGATGCTCAACACCGGCCTGCTGCGCATGTTGATGGGCAACGGCGGTGATGCCAGCGACCTGTCCGAAGAGACGCTCGAGAGCCTGCGCACCACCGGCAAGGTCGCCGAGGCCGACCAAGCCGAGATCGAAGAGGAGCAGGCGACCAGCCGCTTCGCCGACCGCGACTGGCTGAGCTTCGACGGCGACTTTATGGCCGAGGTCAAGGACCACGAGAGCCGCATCAACGTCAACGCCTTCGCCAACGAGGGCGCCGTGACGGTCATCCAAGAGTCGCCCACCGGCCAGCTGCTCGCCGCGGTGATGGGCGGAGAAGAGAACGAGACCTGGCTGCGGCAGCGCAACCTCGACAAGTGGGAGCTGATCGGCAACATCAAGGACTGGGTCGATCAAGACAACATGCGCGCGGGCGGCATGGGCGGCTATGAGGACAACCTCTACAACACGCTGGAGCCGCCCTACTTGACCAAGAACGCCCCCTTCGACAGCGTCGACGAGATTCGCGTCGTCGCCGGCTGGGAGGGCGCCGTCTTCGACCGCTTCAAGGCCAACCTCACCGTCTTTGGCGACCCCGCCGGCAAGGTGAACATCAACACCATCGACGACGGCATGATGATGGGCCTTATCCGCGCCTGCGTGGTCCCCACCCCGGTGGACGCCCAGATCATGCGCACCCTCGAGATGATGGCCCAGAACGACCCCTTCCTGACCTACCTGCAAGACGGGAAGAAGCTCGCCGCCGCCTTGACCGCCACGGGCATGCCCGCCGACGAGGCCTGCATCACCAACAAGGTCACCAAGACCTCTCAGACCTTCACCATCACGTCCACTGGACTCGTCGGCGAGTCCTCCGCCACAATCACCGCCGTCCTCGACTTCTCCGGCAGCTCGTCCGAGGGCAAGCTCGTGTACTGGCGGATGGACTGAGCCGCGCCGGGAGCACCCATGGCACGCATCATCGGCATCGACCTTGGCCACCACGCGGTCCGCCTCGCGGTCCTCGAGGGCAATTTTGGCCGCTACCAATTCTCTCGCTTCATCGAGGCCCCGGTCGCCCCGGGCCCGGCCACCGCGAGCCTCGAGGCGCGCCTCGCCGCGCTGACCGTCGCCCGCGAGCAGCTCGGCCCCGGCGGGCCGGACACCTTCGCGGCGACCTTCCCGGCAGACCGGGCCAGCGTCCGCACCGTGACGCTGCCGTTCACCGACCGCGCGCAGATCGACAAGACGCTCCGTTTTGAGGTCGAGGGGCTCGTCCCCTTCGACCTCGACGAGATGGTCCTCGCCGACCGCGTGATGGCCGGACGGCCGGCCGAAGGCAAGGGCGCCGACGGCAAGGCCGAGGCCAAAAGCACCGAGACGCAGGTCTTTTGCGCCCTGGCCCCCAAGGCCGAGGTCGCGGCGCTGCTGTCCGGGCTGCATGGCGCGGGCGCAGACCCCCGCCTGCTCATGCTCGACACCGATCTGTACGACACCTTCGCGTCGGATGGCGTGCAGGCGGTGATCGACATCGGCTACACCCGCACCTTGGTCAGCGTCTGCCGCGACGGGCACGTCATCGCCTCGCGCGGCATCGACCGGGGCACCCGCGATCTGGTCTGGGCCGTGGCCCACCAGCTCGGCGTCGACGAGGCCACCGCCGAGCGCGCGGTGCGCCAGACCGGCCTGCGCGAGGCCAGCGCCGCCGCCGGCTGGGCGGGCGCGGTGGATCCCACCGCTGACGCTGATCTCATCGATGTCGACGGCTGGACCGACGAAGAGCCCACCGGCCCCTCGATGCGCCCGCCGACCGAGGTGCCGAACCTGCACCAGCAGCCCGGCCAGCCGCCGGTGGCCGACGTGGTGCGCGACACCATCGCGCCCCTGCTCACCGAGCTGCGCGCCTCGCTGATCAGCGTCGAAGACACGCTGGGGCTCAGCATTGACGAGGTGCTGGTCGCGGGCGCCGGCTCGGCCCTGCCCGGCCTGCGCGAGCTGCTGGTCACCGTGCTCGGCGTCGCGGTCAACCCCGTGCGGGTCACCGAGGCCGAGGGCCAGCCGGTGCCCGAGCGCTTCGCCCTGGCCGCCGCGGTCTCGCGCCGCCTCGCCACCGGCAAGGGCCGCCACATCGACCTGCGCCAGGCCGAGTTCGCGTTCAAGGGCGATCTCAACGCGCTGGGCAACATCCTGCGCTACGGCGCGCTGGCCGCCGCCGCCCTGCTGCTCGCCGGCGTGGGCTTCTTCGGCTGGCGCACCATGCAGCTCCGCGGCGAGATCGCCGACGCCGAGGCCAAGCTCGGCGAGGTCGTGCTCGCGGCCGTGCCCGACGCCGACCCCGAGCGCCTCAAGGACCCCAGCGTGGCGACGGCGATCATGACCGAGCGCGCCGCCGAGGCCGCGGCCCAGGTCGAGGCCCTCGGCGGCCTCATCAGCACCGAACCGCCCACCCTGACGCTGCTCTCGGACATCGCGTCCAGCGTGCCGCCCCACACCGAGACCAAGCTCGACGTGACCGAGCTGAGCTTGGCCAAGTCGACCATCTCGCTGAAGATCGACACGACCGGCTTTGAGGCGGCGGCGAACATCGAGACCGCGCTCAAGCGCAACGCGCGCTTCAAGACCGCGACAAAGAGCGACGAGAAGAAGTACAAGGACGGCGTGCGCTTCTCCATCACCATCCCGCTCGACAGCGACGAGGCTCAGGAGGGCTGATGTCTGCGCTCAACGCCAAGCTGGCCGCGGCCAGCGACCGGGTCCAAGACGGGCTCGCCGACATGACCCCGCGGGACCGGGCCCTGCTGCTCGGGACCGTCGCCTTCTTCGCCATCGCCCTGGTCGGCGGCGCGGTCTGGTGGATGCGCAGCTCGCTGAGCGCGCTCGAAGGCCGCCTCGACGACCGCCAAGAGGCGCTGCGCCGGGTCCAGATCCTCGCCGCCGACTTCGACGAGACCCGCAGCCAGACCGCCACCATCGAGGCGGCCATCCAAAAGCACGCCTCGACCAGCCTGTCGACCTTCCTTGAGCAGGCGGCCCAGCGCGCCAAGGTCGCCGACAAGCTCGACCAGGTCAAAGAGCGGTCGACCACCGTGACCGGCACGCTTGAAGAGAAGACCTTCGCGGTCAAGCTCTCGAAGCTCGACCAGGCCCAGCTCAACGCCTTTCTGTACCACACCGAGACCCAGGGCTACCCCCTGCAGGTCCAGGGCATGAAGGTCAAGACCCGCAAAAGCGGCGAAGATATGCTGCTGGACGTCGAGATCGACATCGCTGCCTACAAGGTCGTCGCCGCGACCGGGGAGCCGGGATGATGCGCAACCTCGCGATCGCCGGGGCCTCTGCCCTCGTCGGCACCGTCTCCTTCTTCGCCGCCCTGGTGGTCCACTTCCCCGAAGAGGCG
>JBJONS010000772.1:0-6925 GCA_046051725.1 Pseudomonadota bacterium
CAAAGCCGAGGCGGGCGTCTACGCTTGGGTTGTGTTGCAGGCCCGCGGCGTCGGTGGCCGCGCCGGTGGCCGCCTGCAGCGCGGCCGCTGCGGCGTGCACGGCCGGATCTCGGTCGATCGCGCGGGTGATCGCCGCATCGACCAGCGCGGTCAGATCCCCGGCTTCGGCCTCGGGCGCAGCCGCGGAGGCCCGCCCCGCACCGAGGGGAGGACCGAGCAGCAGCCCGAACAAGGCCAGGGTGCGGATCGTCCAGCTCATCCCCGACCCCCTTCCCCGTGCCGCAAGAACAGCACTGGGACCACGAACATGTTGAGGGTCGTCGAGCTGAGCAGGCCGCCGAGCATCACGACCCCCATCGGCGCTTGCAGCTCGTTGCCGGGCGCGTCTGCCGCGAGCACCAGCGGCACGAGCGCGAGGCCGGCGCTGAGCGCGGTCATCAGCACCGGCAGCAGGCGCTCGGCTGAGCCCCGCCGCACCGCCGCCGCGAGGTCCAGGCCCTCGACGCGCATCAGGTGGTCATAGTGGCTGACCATCAAGATCCCGTTGCGGGTGGCCACGCCAAACAGGGTCACGAAGCCGACCAGGGCCGGGGTGCTCAGCGGCGCGCCGGTCAGCGCCAGCGCGGCGACGCCGCCGATGAGCGAGAGCGGCAGGTTCACCATCATCACCAGGGCGTTGCGGGTCGATCCGAAGGCCGTGCGCAGCAGCAAGCCGACGGCCAGCAGCACGCCGGCGCCGACGAGGCCGATGGTGCGGGCCGCCGCCGCGGCAGACTCGAACTGGCCGCCATAGCTGAGGCGCACGCCCTCGGGCCGGACCACCTCGGCCTCGACCCGGGCTTGCAGCTCTTCGACCACCGCAGACAGTGACCGCCCGGCGACGTTGGCCTGCACCACGATCTTTCGGACGCCGCCTTCGCGGGCGATGGTGTTGGGGCTGGCGCTGCGCTGCAGGCTGGCGAGGGCGCCGAGCGGGGCCGGCACGCCGAGCGGCGTGTCGATGGGCAGGCTGGCCAGCGCAGATCGATCCCCGTCGAGGCGACCCCCGAGCGGGTCGCGCAGCTTGACCACCACCTCGATGGGCCGCTGGCCGTCGAGGTGCACGCCGACCCGGTGCCCGAGCAGGGCGCGCTCGACCGCTTCGCCCAAGGCCGCCGGGCCCATGCCCCAGGACGCGAGGGCCTCGCGGTCGGGGCGCAGGTCGACGGTCGGGATCTCGACCTGCTGCTCGACGCTCACGTCGACCGCGCCGGGCACGGTCTCGGCCACGGCCTGGACCTGCTCAGCCACGCCCCGCATCAAATCGAGGTCGTCGCCGTAGACCTTCACCGCGATGGCCGCCCGGGTGCCGCTGAGCAGGTGGTCGATCCGGTGGGAGAGGGGCTGCCCGACGGTGATCGCGGCGCCAGAGACCCCGCCGAGGGCCTCGCGCACCCCCGCGATGGTCGCCGCGGCGTCGCCCCCGTGGGCCTCGGGGTCGAGCACCACCTCGAGCTCGGACGCGTTGACGTCTTGGGCGTGCTCGTCGAGCTCGGCCCGGCCGGTGCGGCGGGTGGTGGCGCTCACCCCCTCGGTGCGCAGCAGCGCGGCCTCGACCCGCTGGCCGAGCGCGTCGGAGGCGCGCAGCGCGGTTCCCGGCGCGGTCACGACGTTGATGGTCAGCGCCCCCTCGTTGAAGGGGGGCAAGAAGCTGCGGCCGAGCCAGGGCAGGCTGAGGCCGGCCGCCAGCGCCGCGCCCAGGCTGAGCCCCAGCACGACCCGAGGCCGCTGGAGGGCACCTTCGAGCAGCGGCGCGTAGCGGTCGGCGGCCCAGCGCGCCGCCCGCCCCTCGGCCACCGCGCCCGCGCCCACCCGACCGGGCAGCAGGGCCGCGCACAAGGCCGGGGTGAGGGTCATCGCCACGAGCAGCGAAGCGACGATGGCCACGACATAGGCGAGGCCCAAGGGCGCGAGCATGCGCCCCTCGACGCCGTCGAGGAAGAACAGCGGGAGGAAGACCAGCACGATGATCAGCGTGGCGAAGATGATCGAGCCGCGGATCTCGACCGAGGCCGAGAAGATCACCGACAGGGGCCCCCGCTGCTCTTCGGCCGGCAGGGCGGCGTCTTCGCGCATGCGGCGAATGACGTTCTCGACGTCGATGATGGCGTCATCGACCACCGAGCCGATGGCGATGGTGAGCCCGCCGAGCGTCATCGTGTCGAGGCCGAGCCCGAGGCCGGCCAGCGCGAGGACCGCCGCGACCAGAGAGGTCGGGATGGCCGCGAGAGAGATGAGGGCCGCTCGACCATTGGCGAGGAACAGCGCCAGGATGAGGCAGACCAGCAGCGCCCCGTCGCGCAGCGCCGCCCCGACGTTGCCGATCGCCGCCGCGATGAAGTCGGCCTGGCGGAAGGTGGCGGTGGAGAAGGTCACGCCGGCGGGTAGCTGGTCGCTGAGCTCGGCCACCACGGCGTCGATCCGTGCGGTCAGCGCCAGGGTGTTCGCCTCGGGCTGCTTTTGCACCGAGAGCACCACGGCGGGCTCTCCCATCGCGCCGCCCGCGCCGCGGGCGGGGCGGGCGCCCTCGACCATCTCTCCGAGCGCCGCCACCGGCACCGGCGGGCCCGAGGCGCGGGGTACCCCGACGCGGATCCAGTCGGCGGGGCTGACCGCCCGGCCGCGTGACCGCACCAGCCACTCTTGGTCGCGGTCGGCCACGAAGCCGCCCGAGGCCTCACCGCTGGCGCCCTGCAGCGCCGCGCCCACCGCGTCGACGCTGAGGCCAAAGCCGGCGAGGGCGGCGGGGTCGAGCTGCACCTGCAGCTGGCGTTGGGCGCCGCCGATCGGCACCACCTGAGAGACGCCGGGCACGCCGAGCAGCCGCTTGCGCAGCACGTGGTCAGCGAAGCTGCGGGCCCGAGACGGCGCGGCCGCGTCGTCGGCCTCCCACCGCAGGGCCAGGAACATGATCTCGCCCATGACCGATGAGGTCGGCGTGATCTGCGGCGGCGCGAGGTCTGGCGGCAGGCTCGGCCCGACCACGCTGAGGCGCTCGGCCACGACCTGGCGGGCCCGGGCGAGGTCGGCGCCCCAGTCGAACTCGGCGTAGACCACGCTCAGGCCGACGCCCGAGGCTGAGCGCAGGCGGCGCACGCCGGAGGCGCCGTTGAGCGTGGCCTCGATGGGGGCGGTCACCAGCAGCTCGACCTCTTCGGGGGCGAGCCCGTGGGCCTCGGTCACCACGGTCACCGTCGGCGCGGTCAGGTCGGGGAAGACGTCGACCGGCAGGCCTGCCCCGACCCGCAGGCCGAGCAGCACGCCGAGCACCGAGAGCGCGATGACCGCCGCGCGGTGCTGGATCGAGGACGAGACGAGGCGGTTGAGGGCGCCCTCGGGGCGGGGGAGCGTGTCCATCAGTGACCGTGCCCGTGCGCGGGGATGCCGCCGGCCGCCGTCGACAACAGCAGCTCGTAGGCGCCGAGGCTCACCACCCGCTCGCCCTCGGTCACCCCGTCGAGCACGGCGACCAGCGCCCCGTCGCGGGGGCCGAGGCGCACCCGGCGCCGCGCGTAGAGCTCGCCGTCGATCTGCACGAAGACAACGTCAACGCCGCGGTCATCGACGACGGCGCTGTGCGGGATGGCGACCACCGGCGCCCCGGCGGCGCCATAGACCCGCACCCCCACCGGCGTGCCGGGCAGCAGGTCGCCCGGGTTCGGCGCGCTGTAGAGCACCGGCACCGTGCGGCGGACCGGGTCGGCCGCGACCCCCACCGCCAGCACCGCGCCGCCCGCGGCGGGATCGATGAGCAGCGGAGCGTCTCGGCCGGGGATCTCGACCAGGGCGCCGCTGGTGCCGCGCACCCGTGGCAGATCGGCCGCGAAGACCTCGGCCTGCACCCATATGGTCGCAGGGTCAATCACGGTGGCGATGGGCGCCCCTGCGGTGAGGACTTGTCCGGGCTCGGCGTGCACGAACGCGATCACCCCGTCGATGGGGGAGCGGAGCTCGGCCCCGCCGCCCGCGCCGCCCGACCACGCGCGTTGGCGCCCCTCGGCCGCCGCCCGCTGCCCGGACGCCGCCTGGAGCGCCGCGCGGGCCTGCTCGAGCTCGCGGGCCGAGACCACCGCGGGGTGCAGGGCCTCGGCCCGGCGGAGCGCGGCCTGGGCCAGGGCCTCTTGGGCGCGGGCCGCCTCGGCCGCCGCACGCGCCTCGCCGCCGTCGCCGCCGGCCAGGGGGCTCACTTGGCCGAGCAGGGCGCCGGCCGACACGCGCGCCCCGAGGCGCAGCGCGGGGCCCATCGTGAAGCGCCCCGCGGTGGGGCTGTCGACGCGGGCCTGGGCCTCGGGCGGCGCGAGCAGGGCGCCCGTGGCGCGCACCGCCTCGCGCAGGGGCGCCTGGACGGCTGCCGTCGTGGCGAAGGGGAGCTGCCACTGGGCCTCTTTGAGGAAGGGCACCGCCCCCGCCGGCGCGTCCGCCTCGATCACGGCGGCCCGCGCCGCGGCCAGGTCGGGGTGCACGGTGACCGGGCCGAGGTCGACCTCGCCCTCGGCGGGGCCGCTGAGCTGCAGCAGCAGGCGGGCGGGCCCCGCTGCGGTGGGCCGCAGGGCCGGGGCGAAGATCCCCGGGCGGGCCGGCGCGGTGGCCTGGGCGCTGTGCTCGGCACCGTCATCCATGCGCAGAACGACGCGCAGCGCGCCCTCGCGCACGGCCTGGAAGCCTTCGGGGGCGCGGACATCGGTGAGGTGCGCGAGGAGGGGCGAGGACTGCCCGACCACCAGCGCCGGCAGCTCGACGAAGGCCTCGAGCGCCGCGGTGGTGACCGTGAGGCGCAGCGCGGGGCGCTCGTCGTCGGCCCCGCCGTGCTCGTGGTCGCCATGCCCGTGATCGCCGTGCGCGACGTCAGCTTCGTCGTGGTCGTCGTGTTCGTCATGCGCGGCGTGGCCCGCGCCGTGGTCGGCGTGTGGTGCGTCGCCCTGGGTCGGGGCCTCGCGCGCGGGGGAGGCGCCGCCGTGGTCGTGGTCGTGGTCGGCGCAGCCACCGAGCGCGAGCCCGAGCGGCAGCCAGGGGAGGGCAGGGGGGCGCGGCGGGCGGACGCGGGGGGGCATGGGCGGCTCCTGGCCTGCCCTACTATCGTCAGTAGTAGCTCACCAGGCCCCGGGGTGTCCCCAGCTCCAAATGGTCTCGGCGACGTGGTGCAGCCCATGGTGGCCGAGGGCGATCCCGGCCAGCAAGGCCGCAGCCAGCGCCGCGAGCCCGGGTGCCGCCCAGCGCGGGCGGGGCTGCGGGGCCGGGGCCAGCAGGCGGAGGACCCGCGCCTCGACGCCCGCGCTGGCCGCCCCGAGGCCCAGCGCGGGCGGGCGCCCGGCGGCCGCGACCCGCAGCAGCGCATCGGCCACGGTCAAGCGGTCGGTGGCCCGGGCGGCGGCCTCGTCGGCCAGCTCTTCGGCGGCGGTGGTCCAGAGGCTGCGCCAGGGGCCCAGCGGCGGGCAGAGCGCCGCGGCGAGCGCGAGGGCCGCGGCCACCCGCGTGTCGTGGGCGTCCCGGTGGGCCTCTTCGTGGGCGCAGACCGCCACGGCGGCGCCGGGCGGCAGCGCCGCGAGGAGCGGGCCGCCGATCAGCGTGACCGGCCGGATGACCCCGACCGTGTGGCAGAGCGGGGCCGCCGTGGGCACCACCCGCAGCGCGCCGGCGCCGCTCCCGAGCGCCGCGAGCCCCCGCCCGATGCGCTCGAGGCGCAGCTGCGCGCGCAGGGCGGTGGTGGCCGCGGGCAGCCTTGCCCCGAGCAGGGCGAGGCCGAGGCCGCCGATCCATCCCGGCCCCGCGGGGCCGTGCCGCAGGCAGAGGTGAGCGTGCCCGACATGTCCGTCGCAGTGGTCGACCCCCAGGCCCAGCGCCCCGAGGCTCGGCGCGGCCAAGGCGCCCACCAGCAGGCCGATCCCCGCGAGGGCGACGCCGCCGCTGACCCACAGGGCGAGGTCGGCGCGCGGGCTTGGCCCGGCCCGGCGGATCGGCCCGAGCGCCGGGGCCGCGGCGCCGGCGAGCAGCCAGCAGAGCGTGACCCCGAGACCCAGCGCGCCGCCCAGGGCGCCGAGCGCGCTCATGGCGTGCCCCCCGCGGTGCCCCTGCGGGCGGCGATGAGCGCCGCGAGCCGGTCGAGGGTGGCCTCGTCGGGGCTCTGCTCGACCAACGCGAGCAGCCCCGTGGGCCCGTGCGCCAGCAGCGCAGCGGCCAGCGCGTCGGCCTCGCTGCGGGCCCGGCCCTCGGCGGCGGCGGAGTAGACCCAGGCGCCGTTGACCTTGCTGCGCTCGACCAAGCCCTTGCGGTGCAGGCGGTCGAGCGTGGTGAGGATGGTGGTGTAGGCGCGATCGGCCACGCCGTGAAGGCGGCCGCAGACCTCGCGGACGGTCGCCGCTGGTTGCCCCCACAGGGCCGCCATCACTTGCTGCTCTAACGAACCGAGCGTGGTCATCCGCCCTCCGCGCTGCGGTGTATCCGGTGGTCAGGGGCGGGGGCGCGCCAGCTGACCGGCGGGCGGCGGGGTCCATCGCCGGGCCGATGGACACGGACAAGACCGTGCCCGCGCACCTCCAAGCGCTGTGGGTGATGGGCGCCTGCGTCCTGCACCTGATCCCACCCAAGTCCGCCCACCGCCCACGAGGCGCTGCGGGCAGCGGCGGTCCTCGATGCGCCCCAACGGTGGGGCGGCCTCACCGTCGACCGTTCTTGTCGCTCGGCGCCTCGGGCAAGGCCGACGCCGGCGACAGCGGCGAGGCGGCGGGCGGCTTTGGCGTGGCCAAGGCGGTGATCTTGGGCACCAGCCCGACCTTCCGTTGGGAGCTGATCGGCGCGAGCATTGCGAAGGCCATGAGGAGCGAATCGAGCCTCTCGAGCTGGCGATCTTCTTAGGCGCATCCCGTCTTGAGCGCCTCGAACCACTCGT
>JBJONS010000773.1:0-7428 GCA_046051725.1 Pseudomonadota bacterium
TGCCGCCGCCGTAGCCGCCGCGGTCACCGCCGCTGCGACCACCGCCGCCGCCGCCGTAGCCGCCGCGATCACCGCCGCCGCCGCCAGCGCCGCCGTACCCACCGCCGCCGCCGCCGCCGAAGCTACGACCGCCGCCGCCGCCGCCGCCGCCGAAGCTGCGACCGCCGCCGCCGGGGCCGCCAGCGCGGGGCCGATCCTCGGCCTCGTTGACGCGGATGGTACGACCGTCGAGGTCGGAGCCGTCCATGTCAGCGATGGCGCTGGTGGCCGCGTCGTTGTCGGAGAAGGTCACGAAGCCGAAGCCGCGGGACCGGCCGGTCTCGCGGTCGGTCACGACCTTGGCATCCGTCACCTCACCAAAACTCTCGAACGCGCGACGGAGGCCGTCATCAGTCGTGTTCCAGCTCAGACCACCCACGAACAACTTCTTTGCCATTCTCTTCTTCTCGTACGGACCGTGACGCGCGCGTTCGGCGTCGTTTTCGTCCGGGACGCCCGGGAGGACCACCCGCAGCGGGTGCGTCTGTCTCGGGTCATCGGCCCCTCGACTGTCGAAGGGTCCGCCACGGTTGGCGAGGGCGCCCTGGGTGCTGGCCGCGCGCCCCGCGAGGTGCGGTGGCGGTGCGGTTCACTCTGGGGAGCCCGCGGCAGGCAGCGCGGGACACGCACCGGGTAGCGCCTCCCCGGCGCCGTGGCCACGCTCCGCGGCCACTTCTCGCAAAGAAAAAGGGCCGCAGCCCCCACCCTCCGCCGCCGCCCCGCGCCCTCCTGCGGGCGCCCGCGGGGCCACCACAGCTACGTGATTGAGAAGACGGCCATCACCCCCGGGATGACCACCAGCAGCGACCGGGCGGTCGCGGGCAGCCCGACCCGCATGGGGTCCCAGAGGCCGATCTCCTGCCTGGCGGCCGCGGCCGCCGCCGCGATCCGGGGGGCCTCCGCGCCGACCAGGGTCAGGTTCCCGCGACCGTCCTCTCTCAGCCCTCAGCCGGCGCGTCGAGGCGGGCCCAGACCCGGTCGATGAGCGCGCGCGGCGTGAACGGCTTGCTCAGGAGCCAGCCCAGCTCGGCGTCCTCGACCCGGACCTCGCTGTAGCCCGACATGTACAGCACCCGCAGGCCCGGCTGCAGGCGCTGGACCGCGGCGGCGAGGGCGGGCCCGTCCAGATCGGGCATGCGGACGTCGGTCAGCAGCAGGTCGAAGGCCGGGCCCTCGCGCTGGGCGACCGCCCGCAGCGCCTCGAGGGGCGCCTCGTGGGCGTCGACGCAGAAGCCCTCGCGCTGCAAGGCGAGGCGGGCCGCGCGCAGCACCGCCGCGTTGTCGTCGCAGACCAGCACCCGGCGCTGCTCGCCCCGCCGGCCCGTCGCGCTCGGGGTGGGCGCGGCGGCGGCGGGGGAGGGCGCGGCGGCCCGCTGCTCGGCCGAGGCCCGGGGCAGGTGCACCGCCACCGCGCAGCCGGCCCCTGGGGCGGTCTCGATGTGGGCGAAGCCGCCCGACTGCGCGGCGATCCCGTGCACCTGGGCGAGGCCCAGGCCGGTGCCCTTGCCCACGGCCTTGGTCGTATAGAACGGCTCAAAGGCCCGGGCCCGCACCTCGGGGCTCATGCCCGGGCCGTCGTCCGCGACCTCCAGCACGCCGTAGTCGCCCGGCGGCTGCCCCGGCGGCAGGCGCTGGTCCCCCGGCCCGAGCCGCGTCGACCACGCACGCAGCCGCACGGTTCCGGTGCCAGCCAAGGCGTCAAAGGCGTTGATGACGAGGTTGAGCACGATCTGGCTGAGCTGGGTCGGGTCCGCGACCACCCAGACCTCGTCGCCGCCCTCGACCACCAGCGCCGACCCGCCCCGGGCATCGGCGAAACGCCCCAGCAGCGGCTGCATCTCGACGCATGCGGCGCGCAGATCGAGGGCGCGCGGCTGCAGGAGCTGGCCGCGCGAGAACGAGAGCAGGCCGCGGGTGATCTCGGCGGCGCGCTGGGCCGATGCCTCGAGCTCTTCCAGGCCGCGCTGGGCCGAGGCGCCCGCCACCGCGCCCCGCAGCTGGTCGACCTGCAGCAAGATGGCGGTCAGCTCGTTGTTGAAGTCGTGGGCCACCCCGCCGGCGAGGCGCCCAACGGCGTCGAGGCGCTGGGCCTGCTCGACCGTCCGCTGCAGCTGCGCCCGCTCCTCTTCCTGGGCGAGCGAGGCGCTCCGGTCGGCCACCGCGACGAGGCAAGCGCGGTCCCCGCCCACCGCGTGCGGCCGGGCCTCCGCCCGCAGCAAGAAGCGCGGGCCCTGCCCCGGGGCGCCCGGCCGGCTGGCCCACACCTCGACCTCGGCGGCGCTCCCGGCGGCGGCGGCGCTGAGCATGGCCCGGTACGCGGCGTGCCCCTCGGGCTCGAGGAAGGACAGGGGCGCCGCGGCGCGCAGGGCCTCGGTCGACGCGCCGAAGAGCTCGGCGGCCTTGTGGTTGAGGTCGAGCAGGGCACCGTCGGCGCGGTGGAGCAGAAAGCCGTTGTGGGCCTGCTCAAAAACCGCACGGTAGCGCTGCTCTCGTGCGCGGGTCTCGGTGTCGGCGAGGCGCTGGGCGTCGAGCTGCGCGAGCAGCTGGGCGTTGCGGCGGCGCAGGGCGCGGGTGCGGCTCGCCCAGAGCAGCCCCGCTGCGCCCACCAGCACCAGGACCACGACCGCGCGGAAGGTCCGCCGCTGGTGCCACGCCGGCTGCACCTCGAGCTCAAGCCGGGTCGCGGTGTCGACCCAGACGCCGGCGGTGCCCTGGACCTGCAGCTGCAGCGCGTACCTGCCCGGGGGGAGGTTGGTGTACCGCGCGGTGCGGCTGGTCCCCACCTCGACCCAGCGCTGGTCAAAACCGCTGAGCCGGTGCCGGAAGCGCAGGCGATCGCTCGACCGGAAGCTCAGCGAGCGGAACTGGACCTGCACCGCGTCGGCGCCGGCCGGCAGCGCCGCGCGCCCGTCCACGATGGGGACCGGCTGATCGTTGGCCAGCACGGACTCAAAGACCACCGGCGCCGCGCTCGCGCTGGGGGCCGGCGCCTCGGGGCGCAAGACGCGCAGGCCGTCGACGGTGGGCAGCAGCACCTGCCCGCTCTGGCTGAGCCCGCCGGCGCTCATGCTCCCGCCGTTCCCCTCGCCCTCGGCGTAGAGGATCGCGCTCAGCTCTTCGGTCTCGCCGGTGCGGAAGGCGTTGACCCGCGCCGCAGGCACCCAGCTGATGCCGCGGTTGCCGTTGAGCCACATGCCGCCCGTGTGGTCGATAATCACCTGCGAGACGATGTTCTCGACGAGTCCCTGCCGGGTGCTCAGCCGGCGCAGCTTGCCGTCGCGCAGCAGCGCCAGCCCGCCGCCGTAGGTGCCGATCCAGACCTCATCGGGCCCGACCACCCGCAGCGCGCGCGGCAGGCCCCGCGGCAGGCCGTCCTCGAAGCCCCAGCGCTGGGCCGGACCGCCCTCGGCCGGCAGGCGCACCAGCTCTCCCTCGGCGGCGGCCCACAGATCGCCGTCGGGGCCCCAGGTGAAGGTCAGGCCGGCCCGCGGGCGGGGCAGCTCGGGGCGGCCGATCGGGCGGAGGCGCACGCCGCCCTGCCCGTCCGGAGCCGCGACCTCGGGCTCAAGCCCGCCGCGGCTGACGACCAGGGCGCCGTCGGGGCTGAGGGCCGCGGTGCGGATCCGGGCGTCGCTGGCCGGCAAGGCGAGGGCGAGCCGAATCGTGGGCACCGGCGCGCCCGCGTCCACCCACCAGATCTCTTCTTGGCTGAGGACCCAGAGCCCGCCATCGGGGGTGGGCAGCAGCTCGACGAGGCACGGGATGAGGTTGACCGGAGAGGGTGGACGGGGGAGCGGGAGCTCTTGCGGTCCATCGGGACCCCACCGGACCAGCGGACCGCAGGAGCCGCCGGTCCAGATGACCCCGTCGCGGGCCTCGGCCACCGGGAGCACGCCGGGCACGTCGCCGGCGGACGGCGCGGCCCAGAGCGACATGCGCCGGGGCTCGAGGTGAAAGAGGCCCCGGTTGCCGCTGCCGATCCAGAGGCTGCCCTCGGCGTCGACGAACAGCGCCCGGTTGTCGCTGGACAGGCCCGCGGCCTCGGCCCGGTCCAGCGCCCCATCCGCGCCGATGTGCAGCAGGCCGTCGCCGTCGGCCCACCAGGTCCCGCCCTCGCCGTCGTCGGCGAAGCGCACGTTCCAGGCGCGGTTGGTCCAGCGCTCGAGCCCGGCGTCGGTCCAGCGCCAGATCTGCGCCATGCCGCCGCCCCAGACCGCGCCCCGCCGGTCCTCGCCGACGGTCCAGGTGGGGCCCGGCGCTTCGTCGGCGATCCGCGCCTGCACCAAGCGCTCGCCGTCGAGCTGCAACAGGGTGGTGGTGGTGCCGACCAGCAGGCCGCGGGCGGTCGGGGCGACCGAGACCGCGTAGCCTTGCTCTGGCGCGACGAGGTGGGTCTCGATGACGCCGGCCTGGCTGATGTAGGCGACACCGGCCTCGGCGGCCGCCCACACGCCGCCCCGCGGGTCGGGGGTCAGGTCCCAGACCACCCGGTCGGTCAGCGGCGCGGGCAAGGGGACGGCGATGAAGCGACCGTCGACGAGGCGCTTGACCAGCCCCGCGTTCTCGGTGCCGAACCACAGCACCCCGGACGGGTCGACGGCGGCCGACACGAAGCGGTTGGCGGGCAGCGCCGGCTCGACCGCCATGTCGATCGAGGTGATCTCGGCGCCGTCGAAGACCGCCAGGCCGCCGAAGGTGGTGATCCACAGGCGGTTGTCGGGGCCCTGCACGAGGTCTGACACCGAGACCTGCGGCAGCCCATCGCGGAGCCCGTAGCGGTGCACCGCGAACGCGAGGTCCCCCGCCGCCCCGCGCGCCGGCTGCGCGGCCGCGGGCGGGAGCAGCCCGAGCACCGCCGCGAGGAGGGCGAGGCCGAGCAGCAGGGGGGTGGGAGAGGTGCGGAGGCGCACGGGCGCTCGGGGGCCAAGGGGGCAGGACAGGGGGAGGCGGGGCGAACCGTGGGGTGGTGGGGCGGCGGAGGGGCGCGGACCCTCCGCGCCGACCATCCTGCGCCCAGCGCGCGTGGGCAAGGGGCGTACGTGCAAACCCGAGACCGCGTGGGCGCATGGGGGGGCGGCAGCGCTCCGCACCCGCAGGCCGCGTGGCGCCGGGGATGCCCGCGCTGCGCAGCAGCTCGGCCCCTCAGGTCATCAAGATCTCCTCTCCCCACAAGCGCGCCGCGAGGCCCGTGTGGCGCCGGGCCCGGGTGGTCAGCGCGGCAGCGAGGGTCGGGTCGGGGCCCTCGGGGCGCACCCCGAGCACGGTGAGGCGCTCGCGGGCGCGGGTGGCCCCGGTGTAGACGAGCTCGGCGTTCAGCGCCCGGTTGGGCTGCCGCGGCAGCAGCAGGACCGTGTGCCAAAACTCCGAGCCCTGGCTCTTGTGGATGGTCATGGCGAACACGGTCTCGTGCGGGGGCAGGCGCGCGGGCGCGAGGTGCTCGACCCCGCCGGGTCCGGCGAAGGCCACCGCCCGCACCGGGGCGCCGCGCTCGTCGGTGCGGTCGACGAAGATGCCGACGTCGCCGTTGGTCCGGCCCGTGGCGGGGTCGTTCTGGGTGACGAGCACCGGCCGGCCGAGCCAAGACGCCCCCTGCAGGCTGCGGGCGGGCCAGCCGGCGGCCAGCGCCTCGTGGATGGCCCGGTTGGCCCCCGCGACGCCCCGGGCCCCCTCGCGGGTCGCGCACAGCACCCGCACCTCGTCAAAAAGGCGCAGCACAGCGCTGTGGTGGGCGTCCTCGTCCTCGCCCGGGCGCGGACCGGCCCACAGCCGCTCGAGGTAGGCCGCGTAGCCGCCGCGCCGCCCCTCGGGGGTCTCGACCCCGTGGATGATGATCTGCAGGGTGTCTTCGTCGAGGCCGGCCTCGAGCGGACGCCCGGCGAGGCTGCCCGGCACCCCGGCGCGCAGCAGCCCCAGCGCCTCGTCGACCGCCCCGGTGATGGCGGCCCGCGCGAAGCGGCCGATGCCCGACTGGGCGCCGAAGCGCTGGCTGACGGTGAGCTGCACGGTGGCGTCATGCAGCGCCGGCAGCGCACCCTCGACGACGACGACGCTCGGATCGGCCGCCGCGCGCAGGTCGAGGCCGGCGAGGCCGGCGAGCTGGTCGGCGAAGGCCCCCGAGACCCGCTTGGCCCCGCCCAGGCCCGCGCCGAGGTCCGCGAGCACCGCGCCGGCCTCGACGCTGGGCAGCTGCTCGCGGTCGCCGAGCAACAGCAGGCGACAGCCCGGCGGGGTGGCCTCGAGCAGGCGGGCCATCATGGTGGCGTCCACCATGCTGACCTCGTCGATGAGCAGCACGTCGGCCACCAAGGGCCGGGCGGCGTCGTGGGTGAAGCGGGTCGGGTTGTCGGGCCGCCAGCCGAGCAGGCGGTGCAGGGTGGTGGCCCGCAGCGCGACGAAGGAGGCGCGCAGCGCGGCCTCGCCGCCCGGCCCCAGCAGGGCCGCGCCGTGCTGGCCGCAAAAGGCGTCCAGGCCGCTGAGCAGGGCCTCCCGCACCCGCGCGGCGGCCTTGCCGGTGGGCGCGGCGAGCAGCACCCGGGGCAGGGGCTGGCCCGCCGCGGCGGCCTGGGCGAAGAGCAGGCTCAAGATCACCCGCACCGTCCAGGTCTTTCCCGTGCCCGGCCCGCCCGAGAGCACGAGCAGGCCCCGCAGGCAGGCCATCGCCGCGGCGAGCCGCTGGCGGTCGACCACGCCCGGCGCGGCGGCGGGGAACAGCGCGGCGAGGTCGCCGGGCAGCCGGCCGGGCGCGGGCAGCGGCAAGGTGCCGGCGGCGCGCGCGAGGAGGGCGGCGGCGACCGAGCGCTCGGCCCGCCAGCTGCGGTCGGTGTAGAGGCGCCCCGCATCCCACTGAAATG
This sequence comes from Pseudomonadota bacterium, assembly GCA_046051725.1. Taxonomy (GTDB): domain Bacteria; phylum Myxococcota_A; class UBA796; order UBA796; family UBA2385; genus JAEUKK01. Next base: position 6,891 of record JBJONS010000773.1, read on the forward strand.
CGGCCCGGACGCCATTGTGGCCCACCGCCGGGCTCGCGCGCACCGCCTCGGCCCAGGCGGCCTGGTCGGAGGGCCACGGCAGCTGCGCGCCCTCGGGGCCCGCCGGCAGCGGCGGCAGCAGGGGCGGCTCGAGCGGCAGGCAGAGGTCGCCCACCCGCGGCGCGCGCGCCGCCAAGGCCAGCGCGAGGTGGACCGCGGGGCGGTGCTCGCCGGCCCGGCGGCAGGCCAGGTCGGCGGCGTGGACCTCGAGCGGCGAGAGCGCCCCGGCCTGGACCATCGGCGCGAAGGCGGCGTCGACCGCGGACTGGGCGGCCTCGTCGCGCCCGCGGGCGCGGTCCTGGCCGCTGAGCGGAAAAGAGGGGGCGTGCACGGCGGGGTCCATCAGGCCTCCTCGGCGCCAAAAAGCTGATCGAGGGCGGTGACCAGCGCCGCCGGCGGCTTGTCGAAGAAGACGCCGGCCCGCTGGCCCTCGACCGTGGGGGTGTCGGGCCCGATCATCCCGCGCAAAAACAAGTAGTAGACGCCGCCAAAGTCGCGG
>JBJONS010000774.1:0-5412 GCA_046051725.1 Pseudomonadota bacterium
GGTTCATCGACCACAGCGACTCGATGGGCGCCCAGGCGCGCTTTGGCCAAGGCGACGTGCAGTGGATGACCGCCGGCCGCGGGGTGGTCCACGCCGAGATGTTCCCGCTCATCCAGGCCGAGGGGCCGAACCCCGCCGAGCTCTTCCAGCTCTGGATGAACCTGCCCGCCCACGACAAGATGGTCGAGCCGAGCTTTCGGATGTTGTGGAGCGAGCAGATCCCCCGCCACCGCGCCGTCGACGCCGAGGGCCGGGTGGCCGAGCTGACCGTGATGGCCGGGGCCTACGGCGGGCTGCAGCCGCCCGCGCCGCCGCCGAGCTCCTGGGCCACCAAGCCCGAGAACAACGTCGCCATCTGGACGCTCGCGCTCAGCGCCGGCGCGCGCTTCACCCTGCCGCCGGCCCCGGCCCAGGCCCAGCGGGTCGTCTACCTCTTCGCCGGCAGCGCCGCCCTGGTCGCCGGCGAGCGGGTCGCGCTGCCCGCGGCCGTGCAGCTGCGGGCCGACCGCGCGGTCGAGGTGGTCGCCGTCGACGGCCCGGTCGAGCTGCTGCTGCTGCAGGGCAACCCCATCCAAGAGCCGGTGGCCCAGCAGGGGCCGTTCGTGATGAACACCCAGGCCGAGCTGCAGCAGGCCTTCGCCGACTACCGGCGCACGCGCTTTGGGGGCTGGCCTTGGCCGAGCGACGACCCCACGCACCCGCGGGCCGAGGGGCGCTTCGCCCGGCACGCCGATGGGCGGCGCGAGCGGCCGAACGCCTGAGGGTGGCGGGAGCCCCCGCGCCCGCCCGACCGCAGCGCGGGGCGCAGCCCCGGTCGCGCAGCGACCGAGCCGGGCGGCCGGCGCGCCCGCCGCAGGCGGCGCGCGGGCCGGGGCCCCGGCGAGCGCGGAGGGCGGGCTTGGGCGCCCAAACCGTCGAGAGCGGCCCGCTGCGGGGCGCTTCAGGGCCTCAGCGCGCCGCGGCGGCCTGCTCGCGGTGCAGCAGGCCCGCGCCGAGGGTGGGCAGGTCGGGCAGCACGCTCCAGATGCCGGCGGCCATCTGCATCGCGTCGATGGTGCGCACGTGCATGAGCTGCCGCGCGATCATCTGGGGCCGCAGGTAGAACTGCGCGGTGGCCCGCCGCAGCGAGTCGAGCAGCTGCTTGGGGCTCTGGACCTCGGACACGATGACGATGCGCTCTTGGTCGGGGTTGAACGTGGTGTAGTTCTCCCAGTCGCGGCGGTTGAGCTTGCCGTCTTTGGCCATCTGGGCGTAGATCTCGCTGCCGGGGAAGGGCACCGTGATCGCGAACTTGGCGAAGTCGAGCTCGAGGCTGCAGGCGTAGTCGATGGTCGCCTGGGTCTGGGCCGGGCTCTCGCCGGGCATGCCGATCATGAACAGCCCGACCGTCGTGATGCCCAGCTCGCGGCACCAGGCGATGGTCTGCCGCGAGCGGTCGGCGGTGTTGCGCTTGTGCACGGCCTTGAGCAGCGCGTCGTCGCCGCTCTCGATGCCGAAGACCAGCCGCCGGCAGCCGCTCTTCTTCATCCAGACCAGGGACTCGCGGTCGACGCTGTCGGTGCGCAGCTCGCTGAGCCAGACCAGCTTCTCGTGCAGCCCGCGGCGGATCATCTCGCGGGAGATCTCGATCGCCGCCTTGGGCCCCATCGGGAAGATCGGGTCCATGAACCCGACCTGCCGCACCCCGAACTGGCGCACGTCGCGCTCGAGCTCGTCGCAGACGTTGCTCACGCTGCGCTTGCGGTAGGTCTTGCCCTGGTTCTCGAGCGCGCAGTAGCTGCAGCGGAAGGGGCAGCCGCGGCTCGCCGCCACCGCGACGATCGGCCGGGCGACGGTGCCCAGCGGCAGCAAGCTGTAGCGCTCGTACGGCAGCAGCCCCCAGTCGGGGAAGGGGAAGGCGTCGAGGTTCGGGTCGAGCGCCCGCGGCGGGCCCTTCTCGAGCCGCTCGCCGTCGATCACGGTGACGCCGGCGATGCCCGCCCCGCTGCGCCCCGCCTGCCAGGCGGCGAGCAGCTCGACCGCCGCGTGCTCGCCCTCGCCGTGCACCGCCGCGTCGGCCAGCCCGATGAGCTCGTCGGGGAAGAGGTCGGCGTGGATGTTCCCGGCGAAGATCTTCATGCCCGGGTACTGCGCGCGCAGGCGCTTGAGCAGGCCGTAGACCGCGGTCGCCACCGGCGTGAGGATCGAGACGCCGAAGGCGTGCGGGCGGAAGCGGTCGATGAGCGCGATCACCGCGTCATCGCCGCCGCGCAGGGCGAAGTCGTCCCAGACCTGGACCTCGTGGCCCGCCTCTTGGAGGAAGGTGGCCACGTACGCGATCCCCACGCAGGGCATCGCTTCGAGCAGCGGGGCGAAGCGCCCGAACTGCTCGGCCTTGATGCTCGGGTTCAGCAGGACGACGCGCATCTCTGTCTCCGCAGGCCACCGTCTCGGCGCCGTGACAAACCGCGACCGCGATAGGATATCGCACTCACCATGCGCGCAAGCCCCGACCCGAGATTATCCGGTCCGCTGCCCGCCCTCGCGGCGCTGATCGTCGTGCTCAGCGCCCCCGGGCCGCTGGTCAGCCCCGACGGCCTCGCCATGCGCTGGCAGCTGAGCGAGGGCCCCCTCACGCTGCTGCGCAGCGGCTGGCCGCCGTTGTGGCCGCTGCTCTCGGCCCTCGCCGACCTGATCCTCGGCCCGCGGGTCGGCGCCTGGGCCTTGGGCGTGGCCTGCGCCGCCGGCGCCGTGCTGCTCGCCGCCCGCCTCGGCCGCCTGCTCGGCGGTCCCGCCGCAGGGGCCGGCGCCGCGCTGCTGCTCGCGCTGCTGCCCACCGTCGCCGATCACGCCGCGGTGCTCGACGCGAGGCCCTTGGGGGGGCTGCTGTTTGTCGCCACGCTGACCGCCGTCGCCGCGGCCGGGGCCGGCGGCCGCCCCCTGCAGGCCGCCTTGCCGCTGGCCGCCCTCGCCGGCCTCTGCCGCGATGAGGGCGCCGTGCTGCTGCCCCTGGTCGTCGGCCTCGGGCTGATCGCGCCCGGCCTGCGCCGCCGCCCGCTCGGCTCCTTCCTGCTGCGCGCCGCCGCGTGGGCCGCGCCGGGCCTGCTCTGGCGGGGCCTGCGCGCCGACCGCCTCGCCTGGGAGGGCCTGTGGGCCGACTGGGCCACCACCTGGACCGCCGACGACTTCATCGCGCTGATGGGCCCCGCCGACGCCCCGAGCCCGGTCCGGGCCCTGGCGCTGCGGGCGATCGACGCCGGCCTCGAGCCGCGCCCGGGCCTGCTGCCCTTGCTGCGCGGCGCGGTGCCCGGCGCCCCGGCGCTTATTGACAATGGCCTGCATGTCGTCTTTGGCGCGGGCGGCCTGCCCTGGCTCGGGCTCGGGCTGGCCGGCTGCCTCGCCGCGGGCCTGGTCGGCCCGGGGCCCCGCGGCCTGCGCCTGCTGCTGCTCGGCCTGCTCGTCGGCCTCTCCGCCGGCCTCGGGCTGCTGCCGATGGCCTGGAGCCAGTCCACCGCCGCGGCCAACCTGCAGTTCCTGCTGCCCCTGGCCGCGGCCCTGTGTTTTGGCGGGCTCGGGCTGCTGCCCCGCGGGGCGCGGCACGCGGCGGCCGCCGCCCTGCTGCTCGGCCTCGGGCTGGGGGCCCGCCGCAACCCCGCGGCCGAGGGGGCGCCCTTCTTCGTCGAAGAGAGCGACGGCGCCCTGCTCGCCCAGCGCTGGATGGCGGCCCACCCGCCGTCGACCGGCACGGTCTGGTGCACCTGGACCGGGCGGCCGATCGTCGCGGCGGCCGGCCTGCGCCCCGCGCTGATCCCCCCGCGGGGCCTCGGCTGGGCGCCGGCGCCCGGGGATGGCCTGCTGGTGGGCGCGATCGACCTGTCGGCCCACACCGGCGGGCGCGCGCTCGCGCTGCTGCGCGACCCGGGGTGGAGCCTGCGGCGCCTCAGCGACGACAGCGAGACCGCCCCGACCGACCGCGGGCGGGCGCCGGGGGCCTGGTTCGCCTACTTCGAGCGGGCCCCGCGGGGCGGCTGAGGCCCGCGCAGCCGGGCTCAACCTTGGGGCAGCAGCGCCCAGGCGAAGATGTCGCTCTGGTCGCTGACCTCGCAGCTCGCGCCCGGCCCGAGGCGCTCGGCCTGCACCGCCACCGCCCGCAGCGCGGCGCCCTCGACGGTGATCGGCGCCTGGTCGAAGGGCTCCAGCTCGACCGGGGCGCCGTCGCCGACAAAACGCAGCGCCCGCAGGCTGCGGGTCGCGCACTCCTCGCGCACCACGTCGAGCTCGGCGCCGGCCCGCACCTCGACCGCCACGTCGGCGGCGTCGAGCGCGCCGCCCCAGGTGCCATCGTCAAAAGCGGCGAGCAGCGCGCCGGCCTCGTCGCGCACCACCAAGCCCGCGCCCTGGCCCCAGCCGCCCCGGCGCCGGGCGAGCACCTCGACGGTGTCGCCGATGGCCACCGGCAGCTCCCAGTCGAGCAGGCTGAGGTCGGGCCGCTGCAGGTTGACGCCGAAGGTGTGCTCGACGCCGTCCTCATCGCGCAGGGTCAGGCCGCCGCCGCAGCCGCTGTCGCGGGCCTCGCGGGCGACGAAGCGGGCGCGCAGGCGCAGCTCGGCTTCGCCGGTCGCCGGATCGGCCTCGACGTTCTCGGGCAGGCAGAGGCTGAGGCCGCCGGTGGCGGGCGCGCAGGCGGGCAGCAGGGGGAGCAGGGCGGCGAGGGCGAGGGGGAGGCGGGCAGCGGCGCGCATGGAGGGCTCCAGCAGGGGGTGGACCGGGTGCGGTGCCTGGGCGGAGAGCAAAGACTGGGCCAGCGGCCAACATGCCCTCCAGCACGTCAACCCGCTGCCGGCCGCGCGCCCCGGGCAGCCGCGGTCGCGACATCGGCGCCGCGATGGGCCGGCGCGGCGGTCGACGCGCGGGGCGCCCACGGTCCTCGGCCGAGGCCCCCTCAGCCCAGGCGGCCGGCGGCGGCGAGCTGCCCGCCGAGCTCGCGGATGCGGCGCTCTCCTTGGGCCAGGGCCTCGGGCGTGGTGTGCACCGACGAGCGACCGGTCACCAGCGGGTGGCGGTGGGGCCGCGCCGCCCCGAGGATGAACCGGGTCGGGCCGACCGCCTGGAGGGTCAGGGGCTGCTCACCGGGGGCGAAGAGGCCGAGCTCACCGGCGGCGATCGGCGCGGGGCTGCGCAGGCTGCCCTGGTGGACCGCCACAAAGGCGAGGCGCTGGCCCGGCCCGGGCTGGAAGGTCCACCCCTCACCGTCAGCCAGCTCGACCAACAGATAGGTGATGCCCTCGGGGGAGGGCACGGGGCTCTGGGCCCCGCCGTGGGCGCCGAGCAGCACCCGGGCCGGGCCCACCTGCGGCACCTCGGCGGGCCCGAGGTACAGGCTCTCGGCCTCGGCCAGCTCTTGCTCGGGCGGCAGGGCCACCCAGAGCTGGT